>JAJFVB010000085.1 GCA_021372055.1 Desulfobacteraceae bacterium
AGGCCTTTAGGGATTCGCGCCGGATTTTGAGTCTGATTTGGCTGCAACGATTGAGCAAAACCGCAGGTGTAGTTGGGCTACGTCGAGGATTTTGCGATTGAGGAGCGGTCGAAGCAGGCAAAAAGCCGGATGCGAGCGCAATGGTTTTATTTACGGACAAGCCCTTAATCGGGTCGCAGTCCGGGCCAGCGCCTAAGAGATTTGCCGAGGAAGTACTTGTTGTTGCGCTCCCGGGCCGTCCCCGCGTCCTCTCCGATTTTCTCGATGGATTCGAAATACTCCGAGAACCTCTCCGGATCGAACTCCTGCTTTGCTGGAACGACTATGAGCGCATCGAGCCCAGTCGGAGGCCCATCCCAGATGTCGTACTGACTCGTGACGATCCCATTGGGAAAACGCCAGGAGTAAACCCTTGGCTGCCCCGGCATGTAGAACGCAAGCTCGCTCGTAATCTGGCGGTTTAGAGAGAGGACAAACGTCTTTCCCGGAGCGGGCACGGCGCCGAAAAACCTCGCCGCGTTCCTGCCCATTTCCTGCCAGCCCTGCAGCCTCGAAACGGCGCGGGCTCCCGGAAAGGAAGGCGCGGCGGCTGCGACAAACGGAAGGATGTACACGAGCAGCGCTATCACGGCTCCGACAGCCGTTCCTTGCCTGAAATATCTTCTCCAGGCGTCGCTCCGGGGTCCCGCCGACAGGTGTCCGCAGGCCCACGCGGCGAGCAGGATCATCCCCGCCGGGTAGTAAGCGGCGGGCCAGTTCGGCTGAATCTTCTGCCTGAAGCTCATGATGAGGAACACGATGAGCGATGCAATGCTGAAGCAGAGAAGATAACGGGCACGGCGGTCGAGGGATTTGATCCGAAACAGGAGAACCGTGGCCGCCACGGCAAAGAGAACCCATGTGACGGGGGAAACGACGAGAAGCTGTCCGCCGATAAAATCTCCGAAGGTTGCGATGAAGTTTTGCCGCGCTCCCTCAAAGTGATGAGCCGTGTGCTGCAGGGTGATCCAGCCGTGCCGGGTGTTCCACCAAAGGGGAGGCAGAAGCGCCAGGAGCGAGAGTCCGGAGAACAGATACGGCCGGATGGTCCCGAGATGATGCCGGTCCTCGCGGCTGACGATGAAAAACAGGAACATAAGGACGATGAACACCGCCATCATTTGTTTGCTGAGAAGCCCGAGGCCTATCGCCGCGCTCAGACCGCACCAGAAGAGAACGCTCCCGGATTTTCCCTCGATCCCCCGCCAGAACAGATAAAGCGCGCAGCACCAGAAAACGACCAAGGGAGCATCGATTGTCATGATAAACCCCAGCGCCGCGCTCCCCGGCGAGGCCGCGGACGCAACCGCGGCCCAGAAGCCCGTCCGCGAATCGTACATCCTTCGCGCCAGGAGGAATACGGCAAGCAGTCCGATTGCCCCGAGCAATACGGCGGGGAGGCGCACCATTGCGGCGCTCGATCCCAGCGTGCGGGTCGAAAGGGCGATAATCCACGCAATCAGCGGAGGCTTGCTGTAATAGCCCCAGTCGAGTTGTCGCGACCAGTCCCAGTAATAGGCTTCATCCGGGACCAGATCGAGAGGGGACAGGAACAGATAGGCAAAGCGCAGCGCTGTTGTTGCTGCAAGCAGGATGTAGAAACGGCGGTTCCATTCCATAGAAAATCGCTATCCGCTCGGGCGGCCGGAGAAAACCGGAAACCGCAGGGTAACGGGAATTTTCGTCCAGGGATTGTGACATGCGGGGGCAATATACCCAAGGAAAGGGCGAAAGTCACGGCCGGAGGAGACGGGTTTGCCGCGTAGCGGCGAGGGGGTGTGTGGGGCGAGTTCCCCACGCCTTTCAAAAGCGTTCTTAGTACATCCCTAAGCGCGAATGCCCGGCAGCTCAGGTGCGGGTGAACGTGTAGTTGCCCTTCATGAATTCGTCTGCGTACCATTCTATGCGGCCGTCGTCCGAAAGCACCATGTCGAGCAACCGCACCGCTCCCATGAGACGCCCGAGCATATCGAGCTTTTCCTGCATCGCGGGGCATTCGTATTTCTTGATCTCCGCGTGGACAAGGTCTCCCTTGAGAGTGGTCTTAAACCCCAGCCGTTTCATGATCGTCGCTATGAGCACCGCTCTTCTGGAACGCCTTCCGATGTCCGCCGCTCCGCCCTTGAACGAAAAAGTGATGTAATTGTCGTTCACATGGGCGCCGCAGTAAGAATCGACCACAGCGAAGTGATAGCCGAGGCGGGAATTGAAATTCACGTACTCTTCCGACAGAACCGCGTAGCTGGGCCCGCCCATCCGGTCCTCGTTTGCCGGATCTTTCATGAGGGACTCCGAGACGATCGAGGCAAAGCCCTTCCAGTCCATCGCTATCGGGCCCAGCCATTGAACATTCGGATTGGTCATGCCCGTCAGGAGTGATTTGAAGGGAATCGACCGGATCTGCGAGACATCGGCCTCAAAGGTGTCCGGTGGAATGGCGAGCCCTTTTCCCAGGTCCACGGCCAGAATCTGCATGGGAAGGTGGACCTTGATCCGCACCGAAGACTTCCTGGTAAGTTCGACGTCGTCGCTGATGCGAAACATCTCCCGCATCGACATTTCATGCGCGAACCGGATGACGTCGTGAAAAGTGCGGCACCCTTCCGGAGTGAAATTGGGGCTCTTGGGGTCGGAAAGATTGAGAACGGCGATTTTTTTCAACGCCATGTGGGCCGCCCTGTACGTGGGGCTTCCCTTCATGGGATTGGCGCGCCTCTTGCGCTCGAGGATATCCTCCACCCTGCCCTGGTAGACAACCTGGTTCGTGGCGTCGACGGTTATTTCCTCGCCATGCGGTATTGCAAGAGTCGCGTTGCCTGTTTCCACCAGGGTCGGCACGCCGAATTCCCGGGCCACGGAGGCCATGTGACCGGTCACGCTGCCCACATTGGTGATGATGGCCTGGACGCGTCCCAGAATCGACACATAGCGGGGCGATGTCTGAGCGGCGACAAGGATGGCCCCTTCCGGGACGCTCAGGAGGTTGTGGTCCGAATTGAGCACGTAGGCGAATCCGCTCGCCTTGCCTCGGGAAGCGGTTGTGCCTCCCCGGAGAAGAACCGGGTTGCCCGGGATCGTTTTCCGGTCCGGTTCCTCGCAGGTCTTCCTTTCCAGAGCGCAAAACAGATCGACATTGAGCTGCCGAGACTGCAGGATGGTGATCTTTCCGCTGCCGTCCATGGCCCATTCGACATCCTGCGGGACTCCGAAGTGTTCTTCGAGCGTGAGTCCGTAATCGACAAGGGTCATTATCTGGGCTTCGTTGAGGCACGGCTGCCTCTGCAGTTCCACGGGGACTTCACGGTCTTTGGGTTCCCCGTTCGGGCCGATGGCGAGCAGGGTCTTCTTGTTCGCTATCCGCGTGGACAGGATCTGCTTGTCCGCTTTGTCCACTTCGTAGAAGTCGGTCGGGACCGAGCCGTCCACGGCGTTCAAACCGAGGCCCCACACCGAGTTTATCAAAACCGTGTTGCGTCCGGTGTCGTTCGGGTCGCGAGTGTACATGACGCCGCTCGCGTTTGCTTCGATCATCACGATGACCAGAACGCTCATGATTACGTATTCGTCGGGATAGCCCTTGCTCCTCCGGTAATAGACGGCCCTGGAATTGTAGGTGCTTGCCGCAACGCTCTTGTATGCGTTCAAAAAACCGTCGCGATCGACGCCGAGGACCGAGGAGTGCTGCCCGGCAAAACTCGCTTCCGAGTCCTCGCTCGTCGCGCTGCTCCGGACCGCCACGCGCACTCCGGGACCGAACTGGCGCATGAGGACGTCCATTTCGAACTGGAGGCAATCTTCCAGTTCGGAGGGAAGCGACGCGGCAAGGATGCTGTCCTGGACTTCCTTGCAGCATTCGACCAGACGGGCCGTATCCTCGATATCGAGTCCCTTGAGGATTCGATCGGCCCGCTTGTAGAGTCCGTTGGATTCCATAAAGTAGTGATAGGCGTATGCCGTTACGGCAAATCCGCGCGGAACGGGCAGATGCACCCGGTTGAAAATCTCACCGAGATGGGCCGCTTTCCCACCGACTTCCGAGAGGCGCTCGACGCTCAACTGCCGCAGGGGGATGGTCAGGCTTGTCTTCTCAATGGTGCGCTTCTTGACCAGTTCCTGAAAAATGCTCTGCCCGATGCGCTCAACGGCCTCGGGAAGCGTGGGGTACCTGCCCCCGGACAGCGAACCCAGGTCCTCCGCTATGTCGTAGACCTGTGCCATCAGGCGCTCCACCCGGTTTATCACGTAATCGAGCGTAAACGGCTTCGAGCCGTAGCAGACCTGCTCCAGGTCGGTAATGAGTTCCAGGGCTTGATTGTTTCCCGCGAGCAGGTTCTGAAAATACCCGTACTTCATCTGGAACAGGGCCTTCTCGGGGGACTCGAGCGACCTGCCTTTTTTGAATATCTCGAAAAACTTAAGCATATCGGAGCCTCACTGACGCCTGGCACTCGGCTCGCCATGAGAACGCAACCCACGGGAAATGAAATAGGGAACAGATCCAAAATATGACACAGGAATCATAAAAGAAAGATATACGGAAAATGATCCGCGGAAAAGCGCTTTCCCGCGGGCTTCGGTATAAGCGGCGATGATGGCAAAGGGTCTCGGCCGGTTCCTTCGGCCAGCCCCGATGGCCCTATTGTATCGTCTCCAGCGTCTTTTCGAACAGCTTCAGGTCCTCTGCGGACCAAAGGCAAAGGATCACCCGCTCCAGGCTGGTCGCTTCGTTCCGGAGAAATTCGGAAGCGGTTGTCAGCATGATCACCGCGCAGCGCTCCTTGGGAAAACCGAAGATTCCCGTGCTGATGGCAGGGAGGGCAATGGACTTGAGGCCCTTTCCGGTCGCGCGCTTGAGGCTGTTGAGCGTGGCGTTCCGAAGCTTGGCGTCGTCGTCTCCTTCGCCGTACATCGGTCCCACGGCATGAATGACATAGGAGGCCTTAAGCTTTCCGCCGCCCGTTACGGCGGCCTCGCCAACGTTTATCGGGCCGATCCTGTTGCATTCCTCCTGGATGGACGGACCACCTTTCATCCTGATTGCCCCCGCGACTCCGCCCCCGAGTTGCAGCCTCACGTTGGCCGCGTTTACAATGGCATCGACGGCGAGTTCGGTAAGATCTCCCTGGACAAGGATTATCTTTTTCCCGTTGATGATTTTCTCCATGTTTTTCGCTCCTTATATTGCGGTGAGAAACGCGAAAGGCGAATACCGGATGGACACTCGGAAGAATGCTGAACGTGAAGTAGAAAGGCGTGGAAAAATATTACTTCAAAACTCCAGCCCGATAAAGCAGAGTTTTGCGGCGCGTCCTCCGTTCGGACCGGTGCCGGGGGACTGGCAGGTTTACAAATCTTCGATTTTCCGGTATACGATCTAATTCGGGAAAAAATTCATATCCTTAGGCAGAATATATGGCGTTTACCGTCCAAGACCATTATTTTCGGAAAGCAAAAAAAGAGCACTATCTCGCACGAGCGATATACAAGCTTGAAGAAATTCAAAAGAAATACAGAATATTGCGCGGAGGCAACCGGGTTCTCGACCTCGGCGCCTCCCCCGGTTCCTGGATTCAGCTCGCAAGCGGAATTGTAGGCCCTTCCGGCCTCGTTGTGGGAATTGATCTGAAGCCCATCGGGCATGTCTTTCCCGCGTACGTGACGACTGTACAGGGGGATATTTTCGATCGTGAATTCGTCGATGCGACCCTTGCCCCGTTCATTCCCTTCGATGTTGTGCTGAGCGACATGGCCCCGTCCACCTCGGGGGTCAAAGTCGCGGACAGTGCCCGTTGCGCTCTGCTGTTCGAAAGAGCCTTCGAGATCGCCCTGACGGCTCTCAGGCCCGGCGGGACTTTTCTCGCGAAGATTTTTCAGGGATCGGAGTTCCACCAATTGCTCTCCGATGTTAAAAAGTATTTCGGGCAGACGCGTGTTGTCAAGCCCGAGGCATCTCGGAAGCAGAGCAAGGAGATATACATACTCGCCTTGAATTTGAAGCAAAAATAGTCAGGAGGTTTTCATGTCAGGTCATTCAAAATGGAGCACCATCCGCCATAAGAAGGGCGCGGCTGATGCGAAGCGCGGAAAGGCGTTTACGAAGATCATTAAGGAGTTAATGGTGGCGGCCCGGATGGGAGGCGGCAACGCCGAGGCCAACCCGAGGCTCCGGGCCGCGGTTCTGGCGGCCAAAGCCGAGAACATGCCCAAGGACAACATCGAGCGGGCCATCAAGAAGGGCACGGGCGAGCTCGAGGGCGTCAACTACGAAGAATTCAGCTACGAGGGCTACGGTCCGGCCGGCGTGGCGGTTCTGGTCGACATCATGACGGACAACCGGAACAGGGCCGCAAGCGAGATCCGGCACATTTTCAGCCGGAACGGCGGGAACCTGGGCGAGGCCGGCTGTGTCGCCTGGATGTTCAGCAAGAAGGGGAGCATCGTATTCGACAAGAGCGTGGCCCCCGAGGAAGAACTCCTGGAACTGGCACTCGAGGCGGGTGCCGAAGATGTGAAGGACCAGGAGGACCAGTTCGAGGTCATCACTTCACCCGAAGATTTCGCGACGGTGAAGGCGACTTTCGATGAAAAAGGTCTCAAATACGAGCTGGCGGAAATCACCATGGTGCCGCAGACCACCGTGGACATAGAAGATCCGAAGACGGCTGCCCAGATTCTCCGGCTGATGGACGCCCTAGACGATTCGGACGACGTACAGCAGGCATACGCCAATTTCGATATTCCGGACAGCATACTGGAATCGCTGGAATAATCCGCAACCTCCGTCGAAGGCCGCTTGTCCCGCCGTGGCGACGGGTTGCGGAACCTCCGTTCATGGGAACCTCTCGATTTTTTCCATCCGGGCGGGGGATATTGTCCCCCGCACCGCGTGCGGCCGGTGGCGGGCCACAGGACAGGATGATGATCCGAACGATAGGAGTCGACCCCGGGTCCAGGTTTACGGGATATGGGATCGTGGAGGGGGACGGCTTCCGCCTCAGGCATGTCCACCATGGGATCATAAAGCTCCCGGCAAGCCGTTCTTTTCCGGAGCGGCTCAAGATGATCTTCGATGGGCTGAGCATGGCAATTCGTGAGTTCGGGCCCGACGGGATGGCTGTCGAAGAGGTTTTTTTCGCCAAGAACGTGAAGAGCGCGTTGAGTCTCGGCCAGGCCAGGGGTGCCGTGCTTCTTGCGGGAGTAAGCGCGGGCCTCTGCATTCACGAATACAGCGCCCTCAGGATAAAGCAGTCGGTCGCCGGGTACGGCCGGGCGTCAAAGGACCAGGTGAACGGCATGATCCAACGCCTTTTCAAGATTGACGGGCAGATCGAGCCCGATGCCGCCGACGCTCTTGCCGTGGCGGTTTGCCACATCAGCACCCATTCCTCGAACATGCGCTGGAAAATCCCGGTGAAACCATGATCGGATTTCTCGAAGGTACGCTGCGGGCCAAGAGCCCCGAATACGTCATTGTCGATGTCGGGGGTGTCGGGTATTATGTGCAGGTGCCCCTTAGCACGTTTTACGATTTACCCGACCCCGGGCGGCCGGTGAGCCTCAACATCCACACGCACGTGCGGGAGGATGCGATTCTGCTCTTCGGGTTCAGGACCGGCGCGGAAAAGGAGATGTTCCTTCTGCTTACCGGCGTAAACGGTGTCGGGCCCAAACTTGCGATCAATATTCTGTCGGGCATCAGCCCCGATGAACTGCGGCAGGTCGTGGTCGAGCAGGATCATCTGCGGCTGAAAAACATCCCCGGAGTCGGCAAGAAGATTGCCGAGAGGCTCATGCTGGAACTCCGGGACAAAGTGAAGGGCAAGGGGAGGGAAAAGCCCGTGCCCGTCCAGCCTTTCGTTGAAAGCGGCAATGTGTTCCCGGATGCCTTCTCCGCCCTGGTGAATCTCGGGTACCGCCCGGCGGAGGCGGAAAAGGCGCTAAAGCGCGCGCGGGATGTTCTGGGAGACGCGCCTTCCCTGGAAAAGCTGCTCAAGCAAGCCCTGAAAATGTTTGGGTGAGCCGATAGGAACCCTGGCGGACTCATATGACGGACCGGATCATCACACCACAGCCCGACGAGGAAGACTTCACGGTCGAGACCAGCCTTCGTCCCCGGACCCTGAGCGAATACATCGGTCAGGAGAAGGTGAAGGAAAACCTCGGAGTTTTCATCGCCGCCGCCAAAGGGCGCTCCGAGCCGCTCGACCATGTCCTTTTCCACGGCTTTCCGGGCTTGGGGAAGACCTCGCTTGCCGCCGTCATCAGCAACGAACTCGGAGTCAGCCTGCGCAGCACTTCCGGGCCGGTCATAGAGCGTCCGGGAGATCTCGCCGCCATTCTCACCAACCTCGAGCAGGGCGACGTCCTTTTCATCGATGAAATCCACCGGCTCAACCACGTCGTGGAAGAAATCCTCTATCCGGCCATGGAGGATTTCAAGCTCGATATCATTATCGGCCAGGGCCCCTCGGCCCGGACCATCAAGCTCGACCTTCCCCCGTTCACTCTCATCGGGGCGACAACCCGCGCCGGACTCCTCTCGCCGCCTCTCCGCGACAGGTTCGGGGTTTCGTTGCGGCTCGAATTTTACCGGACCGACGAGTTGAAGAGCATCATCAAGAGGTCGGCCAGAATCCTCGGGATAGCCGTGGAAGACGAGGGCGCCTTCGAAATCGCCCGGAGGTCCCGCGGCACGCCGAGAATTGCCAATCGTCTCCTGCGCCGCGTGCGCGACTTCGCCGAAGTGCGCGCCGACGGGACCGTGTCGCGAGAAGTCGCCGACGCCGCCCTGAAGATGCTCGACGTGGACGAGAGGGGATTTGACGGCATGGACCGGAAGATCCTGAGCACGATAATACAGAAATACGATGGAGGACCGGTCGGAGTGGAAACGCTCGCGGCATCGGTTTCCGAAGAAAAGGACACCATCGAGGACGTCTATGAACCGTTTCTCATCCAGGAAGGGTTCATCAACAAAACACCGCGCGGCCGCCTCGCAACCCGCCTGGCTTACGAACACCTCGGCATCCCCTATGACTCGTGCAACCGTCAATTGAGCATCTTCAAACAGTAGCCCCGACCAGCTGCAGCCTCCCTTTTTCCCTGCCCGCGCTCATTGTCCCCTGGAAAAGAGCGGGGGAAATGATTTCCCCCGCGCGCCCTCGGATTCGGCCTTACGCGCACGCGCGTCAGGCCGGGCGCTCCGGCCGCTTTCGGCCCGGCCAAAAGCCCGCCGCAAGCGCCAAAATGAGCAGCGCAGTTGCGTGTGGGGTGTGGGGAGCAGGCTCCCACGGTCTGAAAAACTGGTATCATCTGGAACGCTCATCGGTATCAGCGGTCTTCCGCCGCCTCCTTAGAGGATTCCCGGACGCAGGCCGTAGGAGTTATCGTCGCGATCGAAGTAGAGAGGATCGCCGAAACCTTCGGCATCGCCCTGTTCTTCTCCGCTCCCGTCGTGAATTTCGATTCGATCCACAATCGAGGAAAAGCCCATCGAGTCCGTGAGAATCTGGAGGATGATTTCATGTTCCGTCTCATCGGCAAGTGTTCCGTCAAGGAAGAGCACTCCTTTTCGGATTGCGATCTTGAGTCCTTCCGTCTCGATTCTCTCGTCGCTGTGAAGTCGCTCGTAGATGATCGCCACCATCTGGTCGGTTGAGAGCCCCTGCAGGTCGTCGGGAATTTTCCCCGCGCCCATCACCTCGGTTGTCTGAGGCAGAGGCGTATGGTTCTTCTCGAAGTCTTGCGCGCATTCAACGCAAAGTCGCGCCCAAGGCAGGACGCGCAGCCGTCTGGGACTGATATCGTCGCCGCAGGACTCGCAGATGCCGTATTCTCCGATTGCCATCTTGGTGAGTGCCAGGTCTATCTGTTCTATTTCGAGCCTGCCGTTTTCGTTGAGTTGGTCGTATGGCCTTGCAATACTGGCTTTCTGTGCCTCTTCTTCCAGTTCTATGACGCGTTCTTCCATTTCCTGCCAGGCAGCCGCAAGCTTCTTCACTCTTTCCAGGATGCCGCTGCGTTTATCGAGAAGCATTGTTCTCAGGAATAGTATGTCGTCTATGCTCATGGAAATCCTCCTGAGTACAGCAATCAGAAATTACCACATGGCTCGAAAGATAATGCAAATCGGGCGAAATTCAAGTTAGTATGAGAATAAACGATGTATTTGCGATTGTTTCTCCTTTCGTCTGCACCCTTCGGCCGTCTCGTGCGTGAAGAGGGAGGCTCGCGCCGGTGGCAGGCCGCGCACGATTGCGAAAATCCGAATTTCATGGCGCGACTGGAGGCAACCCTTTCCCATGGGCCACACGGCTCTTGAAATGCTGAGAATTATCATTTAATAATTTCCCCCGAAGTGGCGGGCCTCGATTTTTGACGGATACAACCTGTCTCCGAGATGATATGTCATTGCCAAGCGGAACCTGATTCGGGGCAAGGCCGCCGACGGTTTTTTGCCGCAGCTTCGGAAGGATATGGATGTCCCGAAAGTTTTGCCCCTTTTTGTTGCTGATCTGCATTGCCGTTTTGCTGGTGATTAACGGGTGCGCGAGACGGCCGGTGGACATGCGGCAGGTGGAATATTTCCCCCCCTATGAGGAGGAGGAGAAACTCCCCGAAACACGGTCGATCAAGCCGGTCCCGCCGCCTCGGAAAAAAACGGCGGAAAAAAATCCGGCCGTTTCTCATCGCAGGATAACCGAGAAAGAATTGCGGTTGCTCGGCGAGAGGGATCCCGACCTGCACATCTACCGCTGCTATGAGATCCTTAGCCGGCTCAACAAGAAGGACAGGGACTATATTCGCGAGGACATGAAGAAAAAGCGGCCTCTGATAGTCCCGAAGGATTTTTCCGCATACAAGGAGTGGTCCCCCCTTCCCGCCCGCATCTCGGGAACGGGCAAGTTTCCCAAATTCATCCTGGTCGTGAAGGATATTCCTTTCATCGGATGGTATGAAAACGGCAAGCTGGTTGGAGATTCCTACATCTGCATAGGAAAAATGAGGACGTGGACGAAGCGCGGCCTCTACAGGGTGAAGGACAAAGACCCCAGCCACATGTCCACTTACATGAACGCCTACGGCGATCCCGCTCTCATGCCGCTTGCGCTGAGGGTCTACGACCGGGTGTGGATTCATGCGGGGGACGTGGTTGGCCCGAACTGTTCGCACGGGTGCATCAACGTACCGCTGTTCAGTGCGGACAAGCTTTACTCCTGGGCCGATATCGGGGCGGTCGTATTGATAACGGAATCTCTCAGGGACCTTGGGCGGGACATCAAACTGGGCTTTACCCCTGACAAGCCTCCTTCAAAGGAGCCGGTCAGGACCGAAGAACAAAAGGGAAGCGGGAAGACGGCAACATGATCGATAAAGTCAATACATGCAGGAACGAAGAAATTGAGGGGGGCAAGAAGATGGAGGTGTTGAGGCGAAGCGTCAAGCGGATGTGTTTGATTGTCTTTGGCATTGGTGCGGTGTGCATCGCTCTCAGTGCGTGTTCTCTTTTTGAGTCGAAGATACGGGTTCCCGCATCTTCGAGCGTTATGCCGCCGCCGCAGGTCGCGCAGGAATGCGAACAGCCGTATTGCAGCATCAATCTCGATTTTCCACGGTCTCAGATTACAAATCCGAAGATATACGTCGTGAAAGCGGAGAGAAGGCTCTTCGTCGTCCAGGATAAGGTCCTGGTCCGTGACTACCATGTCGGGCTCGGCCCGAGTCCGCGAGGGGACAAGTATTACCGGGGGGACGGCAGAACTCCCGAGGGCGAGTATTTTGTATGTTCGAAAAATGCCGCCAGCCAGTACTACAAATCGCTGGGCATAAATTACCCGAGTCCTCGCCATGCGGAAAATGCGCTGGGCGCGGGTGTCATCTCCTATACCGATTATTGCTCCATCGTGCAGGCAAACGAGGCAAAGAAGCTGCCGCCGCCCAATACTCCCCTGGGAGGTCTCATCATGATCCATGGCGGAGGCGCCGCCGGGGACTGGACGCTGGGGTGCGTTGCCGTGCCGAACTGGGCGATGGACGATCTGTTCTCGATGGCCTCGATCGGCACCCCGATCTGCATCCTGCCGTAGCCGGGGCCAATGCCGGATTGCGTTCAAAACGGAACTCATGGAAAAGAGCGGGGGAAATGATTTCCCCCGCGCCCCCTCAGGATTTCTGTCGCGGCCTTACGCGCATGCGCGCAAGGCCGATCAGTAAAATTTCCTGACCGTGTCCTGCCGCGCGGGGAATATCCTGTTAATCTTGTACTGCAGGTAGAAGATTTGCAGGAAGAAAGCGGCGATCGCGGAGGTCCTGACCTTCAGTTCCTTGGCGTCGCAGTGCTGCTGAAGGATCTTCCTCACTATTACCGAAAGTGACGCGACAAGAATCCCGCCGGCGAGCGCCGAGAGATTCGAGAAGAGTTCCAGAGTCTTTGCGAAGACTACGAGATCCTGCCTGTCCGTGAATACACCCGCAGTGCTGATGATCCCCGAGGAGAAACCGAGGGCCACGCTGAGACAGTATAGAACCATCGCGAGCACGAGCGTTCCGGGTTTGAGCTTGTGCGGCGAGCTGAGGCTGTTTATCCCTTCCTTCCTGTTTATGAACCAGATCGGTATATAGATCCCCAGTGTGATAACTGCAAATATCAGGGTCCAGAGGACGCCTGTCCTCTTGATCGGTTTTTCCCGTGCGGGCGCGGGAAGCCGGTCCGGGAGGACTTCATCCGTTCCGGGCAGGGTTTCGGGCGGTGCGTCCGCGATCAAGAACCCGCAGTGCTCGCAAACGGTTGTATTGGCCCTGATTTGCTCTTTGCAGATGGGACACTGCATCGGCGCTAACCCCTGGTGGAATCGAGAGCCCGGATCGCCTCGGGCATGTCTCAGGCGCGCTCCCCGTCGACGGCCGCCACAGGTCTCTTGCCGTTCCACGGCGCAAACCGGGCGAGCAAAAGGAGCCCCGGCACCGCGGCCAGCGTGCTCGCGGCAAAAAAGGACGCCCAGCCGAGCCACTGTACCATCACCCCCGTCGGCACGCCCGCCAGGATTCGGGTGCTGGCCATGAAGCTCGTGAGCAGGGCGTACTGGGTTGCGGTGAAACGCTTGTCGCAAAGGCTCATCATGAATGCGATAAAAGCGGCGTTTCCCATCCCGGAGGTGATGTTCTCGATTCCGATTGCGGTCACCATGGCGGGGTAATTCTTTCCTGTCATGGCAAGAGCCGTGAAAGCCAGGTTGCTTAAAGGCTGCAGGAATCCGAAAACCCAGAGGGAGCGGTTCAGCCCGATGCGGGCCACGATCCCGCCGCCGACAAGCGTTCCCACGATCGTGCTGAGAAGGCCGAAAGCCTTGTTCACAGCGCCCACATCGGAGCGGCTGAAGCCGACATCGAGCAAAAATGGCGTAGTCATGGTGCCGGCCAGAGAATCGCAGAGCTTGTAGAGCATGATGAAAACGAGCATCTCGATTGCCCCCGACCGCTTGAAATAATCCGCGAGGGGGCTGATTACGGCCTCCTTCATGCTGCGGGGAGGGACAACCTTGACCTCGGGTTCGGGGGCCGTAAACGTGAAAATCGCGTTGAGCAACATTACCCCGGCCATCAGGAAGTACACGTAGCGCCAGGAGAGGTGATCGGAGAGTATCAGCGCGAAAGCCCCGGACACGAGCATCGCTATGCGGTAGCCGACAACGGCCGAAGCCGCGCCCGGCCCTAGCTCGTCCTTGCGCAGGACGTCGGCGCGGTATGCGTCGATTGCGATGTCCTGGCTCGCGCTGAGAAATGCCGTCATGAATGCCGCAAAAGCGATGAGGGCCGGGAAAGAGGATGGCTCGCAAACGCCCATGGCCAAGATACTGATGACCAGCAGCATCTGGGTTGATATAATCCACCCTCGCCGACGCCCCAGCCAGGGAGGGCTGAACCGGTCCATGACGGGAGACCAGAACACTTTCAGGGCGTAGGGGAGTCCGACGAGCGAAAATATGCCGATTATGCTCAGGTCGACCTTTTCGGTCATGAGCCATGCCTGAAGGGTCGAGGCGGTGAGAGCCAGGGGCAGACCGGAGGAAAAACCCAGTCCGAGCACGTTCATTACGCGCCTGTTGCCGTATGCGTGGAGCCAGTTACTCATTGTGCGCCTGCTGATTTTTGCGGATTAGGTTTTCTATAAGCAGGTGGCACTCTAGCCGATATGGCCAGCGGGAACAACGAAATTTTGGACCGTTTGTCCCGAGCCGGTTTCCAAGAGGAATATCCAGCGATCATGCCCACATTCGATCAATTCGCAAGGAAATGGCATCTTGACGCCGCTCCCCTGGAGGAGGTCGTCGGATCCTATCCTTTCAGGCTGAACACCCATTTCGAGGGACTTATCGGGGAACCGGGAGACCCGGTCTGGAGACAGGTTGTCCCGAGCCGGCTGGAACTCTCGGATGAGTCGGGACTGGAGGACCCTCTTTCGGAGGAAGCCCTCTCGCCGGCGCCGAATCTGGTGCACCGGTATCCGAATCGCGTCCTCTGGCTGGTAAACGACCGGTGCGCCGTCCACTGCCGGTTTTGCACCCGCAAACGCAAATGGCGGGAAGGACCTTCGGCTGCGCTTGCGCAGGACCTCTCACCGGCCCTGGCCTATATCCGGCAAAACGAGCAAATCCGGGACGTGCTGCTCTCGGGGGGAGATCCCCTGCTGCTCCCGCTGGAAAGGCTCGAAGAAATACTCCGCAAGCTGAGGGAGATCCCGCACGTTCAAATCATCCGTATCGGATCGCGCGTGCCGGGAGCCCAGCCGAGTCTTGTCACACCGGAGGCGGCGAGGCTTCTCGCCGGGTTCCACCCGCTGTACGTGAACATCCACTTCAACCACCCGGCCGAATTGACCCCGGAAGCGAAACGCGCCTGCTCGCTGCTTGCGGACGCGGGCATACCCCTTGGCAGCCAGACCGTCCTTTTGCGGGGAGTAAACGATTCCGCGCCGGTTCTATCCGAGCTCTTCCACCGGCTGCTCGCGATGCGGGTGCGTCCCTACTACCTCATGCAGATGGACCTGACGAAGAGCACGGCCCATTTCCGCACCCCCGTCGCTACGGGTTTGAAAATCCTGCGCGCCCTGCGCAATCGGATCTCCGGGCTCGCCATGCCGCACTTTGTGATCGATCTTCCGGGAGGCCACGGCAAGGTGGCCCTGGTTCCGGAAATGGTGAGGGAAATCGGGGGAGGGCGGATGATCGTCGAAAATTACCTCGGAAAGCTCTGCCCCTACCCACTGCTTGCGGGAGAAGAAGAGGAGCTGGGGGAGTTGCTGACGCCGACGGTCGGACGGAATTGTACAAAAGCGGACTGATCCGGAACGTGGGGAGCTTGCTCCCCGCACCCCACACGCAGCTGTGCTGCTCATTTTGGCGCTTGCGGCAGGCCGCTGGCCAGGCCGCAAGCGCCGGAGCGAACCTGAGGGGGCGCGAAGGAAATCATTTCCCCCGCTCTTTTCCATGAGTTCTATCTTGAACGCAATCCGGTATTAAGTATCAGCGGACTCCGCAGCTTTCCCGGCCCGGCGGCCCAGAAGCTCGCCCAAGTCGTGCAGGTGGTTTTTCTCCTCGTCGCCCAGTCCGTTGAAGACTTCCCCGGCCGCCGGGTCCGTGCAGCTCCGAGCCATCCGCAAATACAGATCCAGGGCCTGAAG
This sequence comes from Desulfobacteraceae bacterium, assembly GCA_021372055.1. GTDB lineage: Bacteria > Desulfobacterota > Syntrophobacteria > Syntrophobacterales > Syntrophobacteraceae > SbD1. The sequence continues at coordinate 15,719 of JAJFVB010000085.1, forward strand.
TTCGAGCGCCATGGCCAGCTCCAGGCAACTCCCCGGCGAGCGGAAGCGATGCGCGTTCCGTCTCAGGAACCCTTCCGGATCAATGCCGCCTTCCATGAGGCCGCCGGTTTGCCCGTTTTCTTCGGGAACGCTTCCGAGCGATTCGATCAGGGTCCCAACCCGCCTGATGTGGTTTGCCTCCAGTTTGCCGAGGGTCCGCAGAAGATCCCTTACCGCCTGGTCTTGAGCGACCTCACCTGCCTCGGCGTAGAACTGTTTCATGCCGTTTTCCATGCGGTAGGCGAGTTGGGCGGCCTCGATGGGGGATTGTCCTTCCTTCATGAAACGCAGGTGGAATTCGGGATCTCCGGAAACCGTGCCGCCTTCCCATGCGCCGATTCCGTCCCGAAGCTGAAAGACGCTCTCAAACCCGCGTATCTTCAGAAACCGCGCGGCGCTGAGGCTCCGGGGATTGGAGGAGCAGTAGACAATGGTGTCGGTCTTCCGGTCGAGCTCCCCGAGGGAGCCGGGCAGGAGCGGGAGCGGGATCAGTCTGGACCCCGGCAGGTGGTTGTCCTCGTACTCCTCGGGTTGGCGCACGTCCAGGAGCAGGTACGTTCCTTCCCGCCGCTTCGCTATGAACGCCTGGAGCTCATCGGGGAAAACGACGATAACCCCGGACGGATCCTTTTTGCCCTCCATGGGATGAATTTCCGCCTTTCCGCGGCCGGGCAGGCCCTTATAGTCCCTGCAGCCCCTTGAGGAAGGCGCGCACGTTTGCTCCGAGCACGCTCTGAATGTAGCCGCCTTCGAGAATGCCGAAGCACCCGATCTTGAGCCGCCCGCAGGTATTGAAGACCATCCGGCCCATCTCCTGGTAATCTTCCGTGAGCAGCGTGCTGCCCCAGTCATGAACGTGATTGTCGAAACCCGCCGAGACACCGATGATATCAACGTCCAGAGCCCTGAGGGTCGATTCGACTTCCGTAAGATAAGCCTTACGGTCGTTCTCGTCCGGATTGTGAATGGAGACAAACCCCCTGCCCCCGAGAATATTTACCGTGCCGTCACCGTAGTGCAGGTCGAAATCGAGAACATGGGCTTTTTTGATGCGCCCGGATGCGCGCAGGTGCTCCAGTGCCACGGCCATATTGTTGAAAAAGCAAAACCCCCAGGCGGAATCGGCCGAAGCGTGATGCCCCGGAGGCCGGATCAGGGCGAAGGAGGGCTCTTCGAGGCCGGAGACCGCGGCCTGAATGGCTCCGCCCGCGGCAAGCGCCGCAATGTTGTAGAGTCCGGCCCTGGTTACGCTCTGAACGTGTCGTTTCGTATGGACCGCAAGGATATCGTCCTCTCCCGCCGGGTAGACGTATTCGAGCGTCACCTCGTCTTCTATTGCGGCCAGTATCGATTCCATTCTTCCCGGAGAAGCCGCCGGGTCCATCGTATATACGCTTTTGAAGTCCTCGTGAGTGTATACCTTCATGGTTCCCCCCTGGCTTGGGTGCTGAAATGCAATCAACGGCCCGGCTTCAGCGGGACCATTCCGGTGAAGGGCCGGCCGGTGCGGGCCAAATCGGAAGCGGTGAAACGATCTGAAGCATGCGAACCGGCCGTGATCGATTCATCGGAGGGGGATTGCATATGAGATTGCGCGTGGAAAAGGCCGGGAAAAGAGCAGGCGGCACTGTCTCTTTCCGCCTGCTTCGAACTTGATATAATCTAGCAGATTTTATGGAATTATGGTGCGATAATCGGCACAATGACGAATTGTTTATCGCGGGGAAGCGGACCCGTTTCAGTCCGGATCTCCGGCGATGCCGGGGATGGGCTCTTCGGCGAGGGGCGCGGAGGCCGTCTCGTCGGGCTGTACCATGACGATGTGATTTTTGTTGAGGATGAATACCCCTTTTTCCCTGCTGTCGTTTTTGACCGTCTCGAACAGCACGAGGAACAGGCTGTCGTCTTTCCTGAGAAAATCGGAAAGCCGCCGCGCGGAGCCGATATTTATGAAACCGTGTAAGACCGTTCCGTCCGTCATCGTGACAAGCAATCGCTTGGCGTTCATGTCCCGCATTGGCATCTCCGTATTGCGTGTGCGCTTCCCGGAGGAAGCGTGATTCAGGGGGCTCGGGTGTTTTCGCTTCGGAAGATTTCGGGCGCCTCGCCGGCGGGCGGGCGCGAACCCTTTCCGGGCTTGACCTGCCGCGAAATCCGTGCAAGGATTATTATATTCTCATTTTCCAATTTCCCGGATATAAGATCGGACATTTTTTGAAAATCATAAAGGATCCGGGCGAAAAAGACTGCCGTCAGGGCGCGGAGAACGAGGATTATGGCAGACAGATCGTTTGATTTTTATAAATCGGTGTCCGAAGAACTCGATCCCGAGCGGCTTCAGAACCGCTTTCTCATGGCCCTGCTGGATCTCCAGAACGTTGAGCGCGGATCGATATGGGTGAAGGGCAAGGACGGATATACCTGCATAGAGGCCGTAGGGGTTCAGAGCGAAAAAATCAAAGGCATGACCGTCGCCTTCGAACAGCCGAGCATCGTGGGATGGGTTATCGAAAACGGCAGGATGACGGTTGCCGAGCCGGGGAAGGACGAGCGTCATTTCAAGCAGGTCGAGGAATGGCTCGAAGTCAAGAGCAGGCTCATTTTGTGTTTTCCTCTCCTGTTGCGAACCGGCCAGGTCTACGGCGCGGTTCAGATCATCGATACGAGCGCGGGCGGCAATCGGCTGAACCTCGAAAAAAGTCACCTCGATTTGCTTCAGCAGCTCATCGATGTCGGGTCGATCGCTCTTAGCAACTCGCTCATCTACACGAGTCAGGTGAAGGAAAACCAGCAGCTGCGCCAGACGCTCGAAGCCATCCGGAGCGAAAACCTCATCGTGGGAAGGAGCAGCGCTTTCCTTGGAGCGAGAAAGCGGGCCGCGGAGTATGCGCGGACGGATTTTTCCGTGCTTCTCACGGGGGAGAGCGGGACGGGCAAGGAGCTTCTGGCAAAGGAAATCCATCGCCTGAGCCGGAGAAGCAGTGGCCCTTTCCTCGTCCAGAACTGCAGCTGCATTCCGGATACGCTCCTCGAAAGCGAGCTGTTCGGCTACCAGAAAGGCTCCTTTACCGGCGCGGTGCGCAACAAGATCGGACTCTTCGAAGCCGCCAACGGCGGCACGGTATTCCTCGACGAGATCGGGGACATGCCGATGCAGCTCCAGGCCAGGATACTTCGCGTCATCCAGGAAGGCGAAATCAAGCCGATCGGCGATATCCGGACGAAAAAAGTGGACGTGCGGATCATCTCCGCAACGAACCGCGACCTGCAGGCTGCAATCTCAAAAGAGCAGTTCCGGGAGGACCTCTACTACCGGCTGAACGTGCTGCCCCTGCACATTCCCGCTCTGAGGGAGCGGCCGGAGGACATTCCTCTGCTTCTCGACCATTTCCTGAGCAAAGAAGCCCTGCGCATCGGGACTCCCCGCAAGACTTTTTCGCGGGACGCCCTGGATTTCCTCCAGTCCTACACCTGGCCCGGAAACGTGCGGGAGCTTGAGAATTTCGTAAAACACATCCTCGTCATCACTCCGGGCGAGAAAATAACGCGGGAGGACCTCTCGGACCATTTCCTCGCGCAGGCGGCCCCGGAGGCGATCGCGCATTGCGTCGCGGAGCCTGTGGCGGAGAGGCGCAACGGGATCGGGGAAGAAAAGCAGGCGGCGCCGGAGGATTTCTTCGCCGGGTACACCTGGGAGCAGCTCGAAAGGGACTACGTGCTCTATCTGCTCGCAA
>JAJFVB010000106.1 GCA_021372055.1 Desulfobacteraceae bacterium
CTGGGTTTTTCGGTGGTCGCCCATGAGATCCAGCGTCTTGCGGACCAGACCGCCGTTGCCACGCTGGATATCGAGAATCTGGTCAGGACCATGGAGGCGACCACATCGGCCGGCGTGGCGGAAATGGATGAATTCATACGGCAGGTCCGCGAGACCGTCCAGGAGGTCGAGACCATCAGCTCCGGGCTGGTAAGCTCGATCATAGAGCATCTGAGGGAGCTGATCCCCCGCTTTGAGGAACTGGGAAGCGCCATGGATGCCCAGAGTGCGGGCGCCGAGGAAATCAGCGGCTCCGTCGACCAGTTGAGCGAAGGCGCCGAGCAAATCCGGCAGGTGATAATCGATTTCGGCAATGTGACCCGCCATCTGACTACGGCGGCCGGGGAGCTTCGACAGGAAGTCTCCCGTTTCAGGCCGACTTCCCCCGCTGACGCGGGTACGGAATAAGGAGCTTCTATGAAGACGGTTGCTGTGTCCGTGCTCTTCCTTGTCCTCCTTGCGGGAGGTGTCTCGTGCCCTTTTGCGCAGGAACGGGCCACACCGAAGGAGGTTGTCCAGAAGGTAACGGAGGCCTGTGATTTTTTGAAGGAAAAGGGCGTGGCGGAACTTCAGGAATTCAATCAGCGCGACGGCCGCTGGGTGTGGAAGGATTCCTATGTCTTCGTCGTTGACACGGACACCGTGAGGGTGCTCGCCCACCCCATAACCCCTCAGCTTCTGGGGCGGACCATGATCGGCCTCAAGGACATAAAGGGCAATTTCTTCTTCATCCAGTTCTGTGAAAAAGTGCGAAAAGACGGCGAGGGCTGGGTGGAGTACTGGTGGCCCAAACCGGGTCAAAGCACTCCGTCCCGCAAGATCACCTATATTTCGCACATTCCCGGCACCTCTCTCATGGCGGGGGCGGGAGTCTATGACGAGCAGGTCTCCCTGGATGAGCTCAATAATCTGAAAAACTAACCGTTCCATTCCGCGCGACGAGGACGCAACGTGAAGATATCTTCGAAACTTATCCTTCTTATCGGTCTGTCGGTGGTGATGATATGCGCACAGTTCGTCATCGGCGGATTCTTCAATGCACGAATGGCCGAATCGATGCGGACCGCCGCCCGGTTCGGCAAGGTCGGCCAGGATTTCCTGAACGCCGTGGTGGAGGAGAGAAACTTCGTCCAGAACCGCGGCGAGGAGTCCTTCGAATCCGTCATCCGGCTCATAAAGGGCGCCGAGGAAGAGATCGCCCTGCTGGAGACGGAATCGACGCTGAACATCAAGGATGTCGCTGCCTTCAAAGGGTTGCTGGCGAGCTACCGGGAGCAGTTCACCGGTCTGGCCCAGTTGATGAGAGACATCCAGTCGCTCGAGACCGGGTTCGACAGGACAGTCTCGTCTTTCAACGAAAAAGCGGAAGCCATCGGGAAAAAACTCACGGAAGAAATCGGTTCCAGGCTGGTAAACGTCCGGGAAGTTCCGGAACAGTTCCGTGCATTTCAGGAGATCACGCAACAGGCGGCCATGCTGGTTAACTGGAGCTACCTGACATTCAGTCAGGACCTGATGCTGAAAAACGATCTCAAGACATTTCTCGAAAGGAACCTGAAGCTCACCGAAGCGCTCCATACCACGAAGAAAAACGCGGCGGCCATCGTGCGTTACGTGGAAGGCCAGGAGTACGCGAATTTTGTCTACCAGACGGTGCTCCGGACCATCAACTCGATTCCGGGCCAGACCTCCCGGCTTCACGAGCTGTGGAAAGACAAGATGGCCCGGCAGGCCGAACTGGATGAAATCCGCAAGCAAGCCATGACGCTTGAAGCCGAGATCCTGAATGAATCCAAGGAAAGCACGGACAGGATTGGAAATCATCTCTTTATGGCGAGCCTCGTTGCAATCTTCATCACCGTATGTGCGGTTTTCCTCTTTGGGTTCGGCCTTATGCGCTCCATATCCCGGCCCATCGAAGGGCTTACCAGGGTTGCCGGCGAGGTGGCGGGGGGCGATCTGCGCAATGCGGCCCAGCGGCTCGGCCATGGAGCGGGGTCCCACCCCGGCGGGAAGACGAGGGAGGACGAAATCGGGAGGCTCTCGACCGCCTTTGCAAGGATGGTCGAGTCGCTTCAGTCCCTCATCGGTCATGTGAGGACTTCGGGTATCCAGGTGGTGAGTTCGGCCACGGAGATTTCCGCCTCGGCGCGTGAACTCGAGGCTTCGGCCGCGCAGCAGGCCGCATCCGTCAACCAGGTAAGCGTGACCTCCAGGCAGATCTCCTCCAGTTCGCGCGACCTCGTGAAGACCATGGGCGGGGTTGTGACGGTTGCCTCGGAGACCGCCGCGCTGGCCAGGGACGGGCAGAGCGGGCTGCAGGGGATGGAGGAGACGATGCGCCGCCTCATCGAGGCGACCGGCTCCATAGCCTCCAAGCTTGAGACCATAAGCGAGAAGACGAACAACATCGGCAGCGTCGTGACGACGATCAACCGGGTGGCCGACCGTACGAATCTGCTCTCGCTCAACGCTGCAATCGAAGCGGAGAAAGCGGGGGAGTTCGGAATGGGGTTCTCCGTGGTCGCAAGGGAGATCCGGCGACTCGCGGACCAGTCGGCGGTGGCGACTTTGGATATCGAGCAGATGGTCAAGGAAATGCAATCGGCCGTTTCCTCCGGGGTCATGGAGGTCGACAAGTTCGTGCAGCAGGTGCGCCACGGAGGGGACGTCATAGCGAAAATAGGCGGTCAGCTGACCTCTATTATAGAGGAAGTCCATGAGCTGATTCCCCGGTTCGACGAGGTCAATACCGCGATGGAAGCGCAGTCCACGAGCGCCGAGGAGATCAGCGGGGCCATGGTGCAGTTGAGCGAGGGGGCGGAACAGACAAAGCAGGTGGTCTCGGAATTCAACCGCGTCGTCGAACAGCTCACGGATGCCGTCCACATTCTGCAAAAAGAGGTTTCGAAATTCGAACTGGAATCCGGCGAGCGGTCCTGATCTTCGGATTATGCGGGTCTAACAGGCTATGCTCTTTCTGAAATTTCAAATAGGCGGCGATGTCTACGCCCTGGATTGCTCCTACGTGGTCGAGATCGTCCCGATGGTGCAGCTTCGGGAGATCTCCAAAGCCCCTCCGTACCTTCCGGGGGTCTTCCAGTATCGCGGCCAGGTCGTTCCCGTGATCGATCTTTGCTCGCTGGCCGGATTTGACGCGGCGCGCCAAGTGCTCAGCACGCGAATAGTCATCGTGAGAATCCGGGACGCGGAGGGCGGTGAACGAATCCTGGGAATCGTGGCCGAACGGATTGTGGAGATCGTCAGAGTGGAGGAAGGAAGTCTGGCCCAGACTGGAGTTGCTATCGGCAATGCCCCGTATCTCGGGAAAATGATCACCTCGCCGCAGGGCCTGGTGCAGTGCATCCTTCCCGAAGGGCTCGTATCGTCGTCGCTGGGACAGGTTTTGTTCCCGACGGGGAACGGGGGATCGCTTCCGGAATGAAAGACGAGATGCATCTCAGAGCAGTCGAAACCATGCTGCGGGGAAGGATTGGCTTCGGCCCCTATCCCAACGGGACGCTTGCGAGGTGCGTCGGAAGAAGGATGCAGGCCACCGGGATCGACGACGAGTCGGCATACCTTTCCTATCTGTTTCTGTGTCCGGCGGAACAGGAGGAACTCATTGAGGAGATCGTGGTCCCGGAGACCTGGTTTTTCAGGGACTACGAACCTTTTGTATTCCTGCAGAATCATGCCGTCCGGCAATTCTGGTCCCGCGCTCCGGACAATCCGATGCGGGTGCTCTCGGTGCCCGCGTCGACCGGCGAGGAGGCGTACTCGATAGCCATAGCGCTGATGGAAGCGGGGTTTTCGCCCGAGCGGTTCCGTATCGATGGCGTCGACGTGAGCGGGAGGGCTTTGCGAAAAGCCGCCGAAGGGCTCTACGGAGCGGCTTCCTTCCGGGAAAAGGACTTCGGGCTGCGCTCGAAATACTTTGAGGAAACCGGTTCGATGTTTCATGTCTGTCCGGAAGTGTCCGGATCGGTGTCTTTCAGCCAGGGAAACGTCCTGGATGAGACCTCGCTTGGCCGGGCCGAGTCCTACGACATTATTTTCTTCCGTAACTTGCTGATATACCTGGATGAAGAAAGCCGCCAGCTGGCGATCCGGAATGTCGAAAGGGTCCTTAAAAAGGGCGGACTTCTCGTTCGCGGCTATGCCGAGCCGCAGAAGGTGTTTTTCCCCGAACACATTCCCGTGGATCATGTCCGCGCCCATGCCTGCCTGAAGCCGTTCGAAAAAACGGCCGAGCCATCCAAGAGCGGCCCGCCCAAGGGCGCTTCCGGCACGCAAGTCTCACCGGCCGCGGGCGGGACGAGATTCCCGCGGAAAACCGGGGAGGCGCCGGGACGCCGTTCAGCCCGGGCGCAACCGGGTCCACCGGAAAAGCGGACGGAGACCGGGGAACACCGCAAGTCCGCGGGCGCTACGATGGAATACGCGCAGGCTCCTCCAGGAGATATTTCCATCATTCTCGACAAGGCGCGGGAACTAGCCGATTTGGGGAATCATGCGGCCGCGGAGATACTTGCCATCGAGTGCCTCAAAAGCGATGCCGCCTGCGTCGATGCCCATTACCTGCTTGCAACGACGGCTCTGGCGCAGGGAGATGAAGCAATGGCCAGGACCCACCTGAACCGGGTGGTCTATCTTGACCCGGCTCACAGGGACGGCCTTCTTCATCTGAGCTTGCTCATGGACAGGTGCGGTCACAAGGACCAGGCCGAACGGTACAGAAAGAGAATAACGCGCGCAAAGGAAGCTCCGGGGCTTTAGGGATTCGCATCCCGTTTTTGTGCCGGAAGCGGTTGGAGCGGTGCTCTCCCGGGAGGGGAGTGAAATTTGGATACCGGTAATCCTGAAAATTGCTGGAAGACGACTGGAAGCGCGGGAGACAGGACCTGTCCCAAGCTCGGTGAATTCATCTACTGCCGGAACTGCCCCGTCTTTTCGGATATCGGCCGTTCTCTGCTTGAAAGGCCCGCGCCGGAAGGGTACCTGAGCGAGTGGACGGCGCTGCTCGCGTCCCAAAAGGAGCTGGAAGATGCCGAAATGGCTTCGCTCGTGGCATTCCGGCTCTCGGGAGAATGGTTTGCGCTGAGGACAAGGGCTTTGAAAGAGGTTGTCGCGGACCGCACGATTCATACGATTCCGCACCGTAGCAACCAGGTGCTGCTCGGGATTGCGAACGTGAGAGGGGAGCTTTTGCTCTGCGCCTCCCTCTGGAACGTTCTGGGAATCGAAAGGGCGCAAAATTCGAAGAAGGGTGTCTACGGCAGGATGCTCGTCATTGAACACGGCGCGGAGAGCTGGGTCTTTCCGGTGGACGAAGTGGACAGGGTGTACAGGGTGAGCATCGCCGAAATGGGGGCTGTGCCGGTCACCATCTCGAAGGACGGTTTCGCCTATTCGCGGGCGATCGTCAAAGCAGGGGAGCACTCGATCGCTTTCCTCGATGAAGACCTGCTTTTTGGAGCCCTCAGGAGGAGCTTGCGTTGGCAAACGACGTAAATCTTTTTGCCGACGAGGATATGCTCGACCTCTTCCGGATGGAAGTGGAGATGCATTCCTCCGCTCTCGAAAACGGGCTGATCGAGCTTGAGGCCGACCCTCAGTCCTCGGAGAAGATCAACCCGCTGATGCGGGCTGCTCATTCGATCAAGGGGGCGGCCCGGATAGTCGGCCTGAACGAAGCGGTGAATCTCGCCCATGCGATGGAGGATCTGCTTTGCTCGGCGCTGGAGAAGCGAATCGTTCTGGGCTCGCCGTCCATTGACGTGCTTCTCCGGGGAGGAGACGCATTCAGGAGGCTGGCGCAGCTGAAGGCCGTCGAAATGGCGGGTTGGCTGAAGGAGAACCGGCCCGAGTTTTCCGATCTCGAGGAAAAACTCAAGCGCTGCATCGCCAGCACACCGGATCCGGTTGCGCCCCCCGCAACGGAGGCAAAGGGTCCCGGGCATCCGGAGCCCCCTTCGGCAGCCGTGGCGATTCCACCGGCGATTTCGGAGCCCGAGCCGGAGGCTTCGCCGTTACCCGCGATATTGTCCGAGTCCGTTCAGCAGGTGCATGAGGTACAGCTCCAGGATTCAAAACCGCCCGCCGCCGCTCCTTCCGGCGCCTCTCCGGGGGGGACGGTCCCGGTCCTTGCCGAGCATCTCAGCAGCCTTGTCGGGCTTGCGGGCGAATGTCTCGTCGAGTCCCGAAGGCTGCTTTCGCGAGTCAGAGAACTCTACGAGTTGAAATCGCTTCTTACGCGCGTCCCTCCCATTTTGGAGGAAATCAGGACCGACGCAACGCTTTCCGCCGGCAGCGAGGACTCGAAAGAACTGGTGGCGCGCGCGCTCAAGGCTTCCGCCGCGTGCAGGGAAACGCTCATGCACCAGATCGAATCCTTCGAGACGTACACCCTCCACTGGGAGAACCTCTCGACGCGGCTCTACAACGAAGCGCTCGCAACGAAGATGCGCCCGTTTTCGGACGGAGTTCACGGATTCCCCAGGATGGTGCGCGACATTGCAAGAAATCTCGGGAAGAAGATCAATCTGAGGATCTCGGGGGAAAATACGCGGGTCGACCGCGATATCCTGGTCAAGCTCGAAGCTCCCCTGACGCATCTGCTTCGCAATGCCTGCGACCACGGAATAGAAACGCCGGAGGAGCGCATCGGCGCGGGCAAGGTGCAGGAGGGCACCATCGAACTGGGGGCCTTTCACAGGTCCGGGATGCTGGTTGTCACCGTTCGCGACGACGGGCGCGGGATAGATATCGGGAATATCAGGCGCAAGGTCGTCGAAAAAGGCCTTGTGGCAAAGCAGATAGCTGAAAATCTCACGGAATCGGAGTTGATGGACTTCCTGTTTCTGCCGGGATTTTCCACCGCCGAGAAGGTGACGGAGGTATCGGGCCGGGGGGTGGGGCTCGACGTCGTGATGAGCATGGTGCAGGAGGTTCGCGGGACCATAGGGGCGAAAACGAGGACGGGTTCCGGCACCTTTTTCAGCCTTGAGCTTCCGCTTTCTCTTTCGACCATTCGCGCCCTTCTGGTGGAGATCGGAGGGGAGCCCTACGCGTTTCCGCTGACCCGCCTGGACAGCGTGCTGATGGTTCCGCGCGACCGGATCGAGGTTATCGAGGGCAGGCAGTACTATTCGTTTATCGGGCGCAACATCGGCCTGGTTGCGGCCTATCAGCCCCTGGAACTCCAGGCCGTGAGCCTGGATACGGACGAATTGCCCGTGGTCGTCGTGAGCGATAAGCTCAATAGATACGGAGTTGTCGTGGAGCGGATGCTCGGGGAGGCGGAACTCGTGGTACAGCCTCTCGATCCCCGGCTCGGGAAGGTCCCCAACACCAGTGCGGCGTCGGTCATGGAAGACGGTTCGCCCGTTCTCGTCATCGACGTGGATGATCTGGTGCGGTCGATAGACAATATGCTGACCGGCAGCAGGGTCGCCAGAATCGAGCGCGCCGCTGCCCGCTCGGGAAAGGCGGGCGCCAGGCGAATCCTCGTGGTGGACGACTCCATCACGGTGCGCGAGGTGGAGCGCAGGCTCTTGCAAAATCAGGGCTACGAAGTGGAAGTGGCCGTGGATGGAATGGACGGCTGGAACGCGGTGCGCAACGGCGCATACGACCTCGTGATCTCGGATATCGACATGCCGCGCATGGACGGCATAGAGATGGTGAAAAACATCAAGCAGGACCCGGAAACGGGGAATCTGCCCGTTATCATACTGTCGTATAAAGACCGCGAGGAAGACAAGATCAGGGGAATGGAAGCGGGGGCGGATTACTATCTGACAAAAAGCAGCTTCTACGATGAGAGTTTCCTGAAGGCCGTGGTGGATCTTATCGGCAGTGCCGGGGGAGAGTAAGGGCAAGTGCGTCTTTGTTCCGGCGAGAGGAGTGGAAAATCGGGAAGGTGCTTCGAATAGCCATTGTGAATGACCGGCCCGCGGTTGTCGAGATCCTCAGGAACGTGGTGCTCAGCGTACCCGAATACGAGGTCGCCTGGGTTGCGGAGGACGGTGGAAGCGCGGTGCGGAAATGCTCGGAGGCCCGTCCGGATCTCATCCTGCTGGGTCTCGTCAGGGACGGGGTCCAGTCCGCCCGAATTATAATGAGGGAATCCCCCTGCGCGATCCTGATCGTCACTTCCGATATAAACGGCGATTCGGGGAAGGTATTCGAGGCCATGGGGTACGGGGCCCTTGACGTGGTTGGCATTCCGGTTGCGGGTTCGTCGACCGGAATCGAGGGCGGCAGGGAACTCCTGCTGAAGATTGCACGAATATCCAGCCTGATTCGAGGTTGCCGGCTGCCGAAAGAACGCGGTGCGACACGGCCGGAGGAGGACCTTCCCGTGCTGATTGCCATCGGATCTTCAGCGGGGGGGCCCAAGGCTCTGGCAACAATACTCGGCACGCTGCCCGAAGATTTTCCCGCCGCGGTCGTCATTGTGCAGCATATCGACGCCAAATTCGCGCCGGGTCTTGCGGAATGGCTTTCCGGCCTGACCGGGCTCCCCGTGCATCTGGTCGGAAAAGCCAGCCCGGTCCTTCCGGGAAGGGTCCTGGTCGCCGGGGAGGGCAACCATCTCGTGATGAACCCGGACCTGATGCTGACTTATGTCGACGAACCCCGGGACGCGCCGTTCAGCCCCTCGATAGACGTTTTTTTCTCCAGCGTTGCCGACTGCTGGCCGGAGCCTTCACTGGCGGTGCTCCTGACGGGGATGGGAAAAGACGGGGCAAACGGGCTTCTGGAGTTGCGGCGGGCCGGATGGCACACGATCGCGCAGGATGAATCCTCAAGCGTGGTTTACGGCATGCCGCGGGCGGCCGCGGACATCGGGGCTGCGGCCGAGGTGCTTTCGCTTCGGGAAATCGGCGCGGCCGTCAGGGGATATCCCGGTAAGGCTCGCGGAAAAGGGCGTCCCGCTTCCGATCCCGTCAAAAAGTAGAACGGGATATTCTCCGGAGATTCAAACGGCCGTAGCGCCAAAATGAGCCGCGTAGCGGCGTGTGTGTGGCGCAGCTCCCCGCGCTTTTCAAAAGCGTTTTTTGCTACATTCTTGAACGCAAATGCGTATCACCAGCCATTGCCCCTCCCCAAAAAACCGTTCCGCTTGCGTTTTCCATTCGTATATGGGAAGGTTCTTACATCGGTCCCCGGGCTGCCTCCATGACGGCCGGGGCAGCAGTTGAGCTCGACCCGGTCGCGGTTGTTGGGAGGTTGCCATCCATGGAGAACAAGCCCTCTTACGAAGAGTTGCAGCGCCTGCTGGACGATCTGCGAAGCGAAAATGAACAGAGACGAAGTGCAGAGGCCGAACTGGAAAAAGAAGTACGGAAGTTCGCCGGCTTGTACGATCTCGCCGTGGCCTTGACCAACGAACGGAGCCTTGACGAATATCTCCGCCTTATCGTCGACAAGTGCAGGCAGCTGCTGCGTTTGGATATTTCCTATATCGCGCTCCACGATGAGACGAAGGGCGATTTTTACAAGCACACTCTTGCGGGGGTGCAGACGGAAGCTTTTAAAAATTTGCGAATCCCCTACGGGCAGGGTCTGGGAGGATTGGTCGCCAAGACGCGGCAGGGTCAGATCGTCAACGACTACATGGCCGAGAGGAAAGCCGATCTCGAAACGGACAGGATCATCGCCGAGGAGGGGATCGTCTCGGGCATGGCGGTGCCGATCCAGATGGGAGCGCGAAATCTCGGCGTACTCTATACATTCAACCGGACTATAACCGCCTTCTCGCAGTCCGACCTCGACACCCTTTTCCTCATAGCCAATCTTGCCGCCGTCGAGATCAGCCGGAAACAGTCGGAGGATTCTCTGCGGGAAAGCGAGGAGCGTTTTCGTTTCATGGCGGCAACGACGGGTGACGTAATCTATCGCCTGCACTACGACTCGATGACATACGATTACCTGAGTCCCGGAATAAGCAACCTCACCGGGTACTCCCCGGAGGAGATCACAAGCATCGGGTTCGGCCGTCTGGTCGAACGGATCGATCAGCCGGGCAAAGAAAACGTTTCCCCCGAAACGATCAAAGAAGAGCGCCTCGCGGGGAAAACCGGCGAATACCGGGCGGATTACCTGATATCCACCCGGGACGGATCTCCCAAGTGGCTGCGGGACCATTCCTTTCCCTGGTTCGACGGCACGGACAGGATCGCGGGCTCGGTCGGGATTCTGAGCGACGTTACGGACTACAAGAGGGCTGAATCGCTCCTGCGGCAGCGTACGAACGAACTCATGGAATCCGAGGCAAAATACCGGACTCTCGTCGAGAACGTGCCTCTTGTCGTCTATCGCACGAAGCCGACCGGGGAGGTCCTGTTCGTGAATCAGTTTGTCGAGGAACTGATAGGCTATGGTCCCGTCGAGATACTTCGCGACCCCGGCCTGTGGGACGGTGCGATCTATGATCCGGACCGGGAAAAGGTCATGGAACTGCGGCGAAAGGCACGGCTTGAGGGCAAGGAGTACATGTTCGAGTACCGGATCATGCACAAGAACAATTACCTCGTCCACGTGGTGGATCACGCCATTCCTTCTCAAGGGCCCGACTGCGCCGAAAACAGCGTCGACGGGATTATAATGGACGTCACCAGCCGGGTGAAACTGCAGGAGAAGCTTATCCGGAGCGAAGGCATCAAGACGATAGGCGAGGTCTCCGCGCGGTTGGCTCATGAAATCCGAAATCCCCTGGCCTCGGCCGGAGGGTTTGCCCGGCGGTTGCTTGCGTCCATAGGCCCCGGAGACCCGAACCGGGAAATGGTGGAAATCATCGTCAAGGAAGTTGGCCGCCTTGACTCCATTCTGCGCATGATCCTGAATTATATCAAGCCGATAGACCTCGAAATCTCCATGACCGATCCGAACGAGCTCGTTCGGATCGCCCTGCGGGGCATCGAAGCGGACATCGGCAGAAGGTATGTTTCGATCCGGACTCAACTCTCCGCGGATTTGCCGGCCGTCCCGCTGGACGAACTCCAGATGAAACAGGTCCTGAAAAGCCTTTTGAAAAAGGCGCTCGGCCAGATACAGCCCGGCGCCGAACTGCTGATCAGATCTTCTTTCAAGGACGGAGTGCTGCTGCTTGGCCTGGAGTATCCCGTCCCGCATCTTTCGCGGGATGACGTGGAACATTTCTTCTACCCCTTTACCTCCTCGAATATGGATTTCCCCGCGGACCTGCCCATGTCGAAAATAATCGTTCACAAGCACGGGGGACCGATCGAAGTGAAGCTCCAAAGACTGCGCGAAATCTCTATCCTGATTTCCCTGCCCGGCGAAAGCGGCGTCCCTTTGCCGCAACCCTGAGAAAGGAAGGCCCGGGCCTCGCCCCTGCAGATCATTGATGTGGTCTTGATCGCGAAATAGTATAAATGTTTCCGTTTCCCGGTGAAGCCCCACGCTTCTACGGAGCATTCCCGAACGCAATTCGTATTGGCTCCATGTCCTTCCGTCATGGATGCTGCCGGCCGGCGGGGCATGGCGGCGCAGGGTTTTTGCCTCCACAATTGGTTGCATGCGATGACTCTTATCCGGCTTCTCAAATACGATCTTGCCAAGGAGGTTTCTTCCTGGGTGGAGGAGGGAATCATCTCCACCGGGCAGGCTTCCCGGATCTGCGCCCGCTACGGGTTGGATTTCCACAATCTGTCCCGCCGCTCCTACGGTTACCGGGTACTTGTGGCGCTCGGCTATCTTTTTGCGGGACTGTCTCTGATCACACTTGTCAGCGCGAACTGGGAGGATATTCCCCGAGCCGTTCGCATGCTCGGGTTGATGGGCCTGACACTGGCGACAAACCTCCTGGGCCTGCGGATGTTCCGGCGGGAGGACAAATCGGCCTTTGCCTGGTTTTTCCTCGGAAGCCTCTTCTACGGGGCTTCGATCATGCTCATTGCGCAGATCTACCACATAGACGCGCACTTTCCGGACGGGATTTTCTGGTGGGCGATGGGGGTGCTGCCCATCGCGCTGCTGACGGGAAGCACGCTTATGATGCTGCTTGCGGTGTGCCTCGGATTCACGTGGGCTTTTGTCGAGGCATCTCTCGATTTCTATCCCCTCCTGTTCCCCGTTTTCCTCGCCGCGGCATTCCTGCATCTTTGCCGAGGCAAGCAGAGCAACATTCTTTTCATGCTCCTGGTCGTCGGTCTGGTTTTCTGGTCCGAGTACACGCTCGCCTGGTTTTTGAGCAACAAGCCCGGTTTCAGGATCGGCGCGGAGAATTTGGTTCTCTGCATCGGGTTATTCCTCCTGTTCCATGCGCTCGCCAAGCTGCTGGTGCAAAAAAAAGCCGTGATACTGGGAGATTACGGCACTCTTCTCGGGCTTTGGGTACTTCGCTTCCTCATAGTAACCCTTTTCGTATTCAGCTTCAGCTATCCCTGGGGGGAACTGATGAGCGCAAACTGGAAGCTGCCTGCAGCGGCCGTCGGGGGCGGGGCCGTCCTCTTTGCCTCATCGGCCGTCTGGGTGGCGTTCCGGACAAAAGAGGGGACGTTATCCACCGCCGCCTTCGCGGCAGTGTACCTCGCCGACATACTTGCGGTTCTTGCCGTACACGATAGGAATTATGTCCTGATATTCCAATTCGCGACCAACGTCGTCCTGGCCGCGACAGGAGTCCTGCTGGTCACGTCGGGAATCCGGAAGAGCATTTCGCACTATTTCTTTCTTGGCGTCTTTACCCTTCTGACCACCGGGTTCCTGCGCTACATCGACCTTGTGGGGGACTACGTCGGCACGGCCGTGCTCTTCGGTATCCTCGCGGCCATTCTCCTGACCTCGGCCCGATACTGGAAGCGCCGTTCGGCGAGTGGAGGAGGGCCGAATGAATAAGCGGATGGTCTTTGCGGGGCTGGCTGTGGTGGTTGCTTTTCAGTTCGTGGTCCTTGCGGCCGAGTATCTGAGCGCGGCGTATCCTCTCTGGACCGGCGAGCAGATCCGGTTGAAAACGGTCCCCGTGGACCCGCGCAGTATCTTCATGGGGAATTATGCGCTCCTGCGCTATGAAATATCCTCCATAAATGCAAAGGAATTCGGCGAGGGGGCAAACGCGCGCAAAGGGGATTTTGTCTACGTTCGATTGAAGCCCGGACCGGGGGGATTGCACGTCTTTGCCGGAGCCGGTTTCCAAAGACCCGAAAAGGGGCCTTTCATCCGCGGCCGTGTCCGCTCGTCGCAATGGGACGGGGACGGGAAGGTCGAGATCGCTTTCGGCATCGAGGCTTTCTTTGCACCGAAGAAAAAGGCCCTGGAGCTGGAAAAGGATCTGCGACAAGGCGGCGTGGCCGTCCTCATGGTGTCCGGAAACGGGAAAGCAGCCCTGAAAGAGGTAGTGCCCGACCAGAAATAGCTCCCGCCGCCCTCATGCGGGACCAATCGCCGGTATTCGCCTTTAAAGGCGTCGAGGCGCGGGGCCCTGAGACGCAAGCGCCGGGCGTTCGGCCTCATGCGCCTGCGCGCCGGTCCGGTACCAGGGAGGAGCGGGGGAATCATTCCGGGAATCATCCCCCCGCTCCTTGGCATTGGAGAGAGTATCGACTTCCGAGTTTCACCCATCTTTTCCTCTCGTGCAGGTCTCCAGGCCGTCCGCACTTTCAGTGAGCGGGAACCTGGGCAGGCGTCCGGATAACGACCGCGGTTCGGCAGATCTTGTCCGCAGCGCTTTCCGAATAGACTCCGCTGCAGATAATCAGGTCATCGATCTTTTCGAAGTACACGTTTTTCTGCAGGATCTGTTTGGTCCTCGGGTGGTACCACTTGTATTCCACCCAACCGCTGCCGGCACTATTTGCAGTATCGACGATTTCTTTTATAAACTTCTTGCCGTCGACGTCTTCCAGATCGAGGAATTCCTCCCCCACGAACCTCTCGTTTACTCCGTGGGCCAGCATGGTTCCTTTGGGATTCAGGACGAAGATGTACATCTCGCATTCCGTGAACATCCCGGTGGGATTGGTGAATTCCGCCAGGGCGATCCTCTTTCCGGTAAGGAGGTAGAACTGCCTGGCCTCGTCGACCCAACCCCTTGCTTTGTCCAGTGTCCATGTGCTCATTGTTCCCTCCTTTTTCCCGTGGCGTCGTCGTTGCCAGTTTTTCGATGCCCGCTGATGGCGCTCCCGGGCGAACGGAGAAGCACCGATCTCAAGGCCGTCGCCACATGATGGGGGCTTCGGGTGAACCTGTTTCTCGTTTTAATGCAAAGGTGGATACATGAACGGTGTCGCCGGGTCTGGTTTGAAAACCAACCGGCAGAGGGGAGTCGAGCGTAAAACGCGATCGGGGTCTTTGGCGTTAGCTGTACAAACCAAACCCTTTGTTATAATAGGGAATGAAATAAGTTATGTCAAACAGATTCGCACTATCACGGCGTGGGACTGGCCGGGCCGCAAGCGCCGGAGAGCCCGGCCTGACGCGCATGCGCGTCAGGCCGAATCCGAGGGGGCGCGGGGGAAATCATTTCC
>JAJFVB010000108.1 GCA_021372055.1 Desulfobacteraceae bacterium
CCAGAAAGAAGGCCGGATAAACGTAAAAAGAAGACCCAAGGCCCGCAAGGCCTGAGAGTCTATCGAGATCACGGGAATCGACCGGGACATGTTCCAGTTTTCCCGGTCGACTCCGAAACGGACAATTTCCGGAAATCCCACCCTTCGCGTCGCTTGATGGTGCTCGGGGATGTACGCATACCTTCAGAAAGATATCCGGTTCAAAGCCCTTCTCCGGGCTTTGACACATGTATCCTGCTAAGGAACGTGCGGTGGAAAGGTCCGTCGCCGGACGCTTCCTATGAATTCGGATAACCCTCATCTGGAACAGAGGGCGTTGTCTGCCGGGATTTTTGAAAAGACTCCGGCCAAAGAGTGCTCAAATTTCAGTCCGCAAGACCGCCGCCGGACGGCAGCACCGGGAAGGACTGGATATCCGCTTCGCCCCGACCCGGTATCTTTTCCGGAACGGAATTTTGTGTTTCAGAAATCATGGGGCTTTGCCGATTCTATAGTTAAGTAAAATTTTGAGCGGCGGCTAAATTGTTCATTGCATCGACTCCTTTCCTGATATATTAAAAGCTACTCCCGAGGTTAGAATCAGCACACGCGGTGACGATCGGAACAGCATGTCTTCTTGACATCTCTCGCAAGGTTATTACCGTTAGATAGCCAGCCCCAAACGGGAGCCTACGTCCGGAGTTGAACTGAATCCTCCGCCGTCCTTTACGGTGAATGCGCGAAGCCTTCTGGTCATTTTTGCCACTTGGGCAAAGAAGATGAGGCATATCATTCTTGAGCAATCCTAGCGAGACCTGGGTGCTCTCGAGCCGAATGCAGACATTCGGGAGGACCCGGACGGGAATGGTGCATACCGACCCGCTCGCTGGCGGTATATGGGAAGTTAAACCTTTTTTTGCAAGAGAGAATTAAAGTGAATACAAAATTTGAGTATGTCCGTAGGAAAGAAGGCAACGGCGGAATGCAGATCGAGTACAAGAACATCGATGCAAAGCTCGTCGTTAACGAAATCCGGAACGGTCGCTCGCTGGAATCCGTCCAAAAGCTTTTCGGATTGAAATTCAAAAGCGAGGTTCAGGACCTTTATCTCAAAGGCCTGATGGAGCTCGGCGAAATACCCCAGGTCGAATTCAGCAGGCCTGAGACCCCCAGAATTCAAGCCCCGATACAGGCATCCGCGGCGCCGCCTGCGATGGAGAGCCCCGAACGCACCACTTTCACCCGGCGGCGGGAAAGACCTCCCATCTCCAGGCCCTCGGTCGTGATCAAAACCGGGAATTTCCGGACCATAGGTCAGAGCGGCAGCATCACCCTGAACCGCGCCTTGCTAATCGAAATGCTCGGTTTCGGAATCGGGGACTCGTTCGAGATTTACAGGGAAGATGACCTGGTGGTACTGAAAAAGACCGCTACGCCCGCCTGAGAAGAGCGCACTGAATTTCTGGAGAACAACAGCTCATGAAGCCGGAACTCCGGAACATCGGCAGTCCCGTCACCGATCCTATTTTCTCAGATTGTTCAGGACGTGCAGAAACCGCCACATGGCCGTGAGATTCGTGCCCACTGCAAGTATGACGAGCACTCCCACGAGGGCGCTGTCCTGCGCCCAGGCCGCACCGGAGTACGCCGAGAAAAGATTGAAAAAGGAGTTTAATATTCCGGCTATCCCCAGCAAGATGACCCGCTCGCCTCGCTGAAACACTCCAACAAGGCATCTTTCGCCAAGCCCCTCGGCACGCGCCCGGGTATAGCTCACCATGAGGGATCCGAACAGGATGAGCAGGATGAGCAGGGAGAAAAGCGGCGTTTTGGCATCGCTGCGATAGAAATAGCACCAGATCCCGAGGTATATGATCAGCTCGGTGTAGCGGTCCAGAACGGAGTCCAGGAAAGCGCCGAATTTCTTGTTCTGCCCCGTCGCCCTCGCCAGCGAGCCGTCAAGCGTGTCGAGCAGCCCCGTCAGCAGAGTGAAGACTCCTCCCAGCAACGGCACATAGACAAAAGAAAGCCCGGCCAGCATACTTATAAGAAGTCCGCCGTAGGTGACGTGATTCGGCGTGAGTTTCCAGTCTATGAGTTTGGGAACGATATGCCTTTCCAGGAAATCGTTGTAACCCGCCTCAATTGGTGTTCCCTTGAGCATACAATCCTCGGTTCGATTTTCAATGCATCCGGGGGAATATCCCCCAGGACAGGTGTAAATGAGAAAAAGACAGAAGTGTTGAATAGTAGATTTCGCCGCATAGATCAATAATAATGCATGATGTGCAAAATACTTTGGCCAGAACGCCCTGATGTCCGAAAATGAGGCACCTTCGGCAGCTTGTGCAGCCTTTCACCGGGAATTCCCGGTTATTCACATCCTTAAGTTGACTTTGCGGACCTACATATTCAAGACCGGCCAGGCGGAAAGCGGAAGGTCGGGGACCTTGACCCGCACCGTTTCTCCCGCCGCCACGTTTTTTTCCTGCGGGTGGAGCAGAGCATAGCTCAGGCCGTTTCGGAAAAGCGGCAATCCTCCCCGCCCGGCATCTCCTCCCGCGACGAATTCGTACCCGTTGGCTTCTTCCCGGATCATGCCTCCAAAGGCCCGGAATTGTCCCTTCTCGTTTTTCAAGGCCCTGCGCGTGCGGGCCTGGAAAGAGAACTCGGCACGCCTGATTCCCTGGAAACGGCGGATCATCGGAGCCGCGACTTCTTCGTAGACGATCCGCGCAGCCCATGGATTGCCCGGCAAACCGATGAAAATCCTTCCCCGTCCCGTTCCAAGGGCGCTTCCCTTCCCAGGCGAGATATTCAGGCTGTCGAACCGGACCTCGATCCCGAG
>JAJFVB010000125.1 GCA_021372055.1 Desulfobacteraceae bacterium
GGCAGCCCCATGCCTATTCCTTCGGGCTTCGTCGTGTAAAAAGACTCGAAAATCTGCGTGAGCTGATCGGCATCCACCCCGACCCCGTTATCGGACACGGCGACTTCCACGCTGCCGTCGTCGCGTGCAAATGCCGAAATGGTGATTCTCCGGCAGCCCGGGTCGTTTGCCGCCACGGCATCGCATGCATTCAGAATGAGGTTGAGGAGCACCTGTTGGAGCTGAATGGCATCTCCCAGGATTTTCGGCAGGTCGGGCGAGGTGTTCGATTCGATGGAAATCTTTCTCTGCCGGGCGTTGTTTGCCACAAGCATCATGGTGCCGTGGATGATTTCGCGCACGTCGCACACGGTCTTGGCCGAGTGCATTTTTTTCAGCATGGAGCGCAAGCGCTTGATAACACTGCTTGCTCGAACGCTGTCCGCAATGATGTCGTCGATTGCCAGATGAACTTCTTCCAGGTCCGGCTCGCTTTGGCCGAGAAAGCGGCCGGCGGCCTGCGCATTGGCCAGGATTCCGGCCAAGGGCTGATTGAGCTCGTGGGCAAGGGAGGACGCTATCTCTCCGATCGTGACAACCCGGCCAATATGGGCGAGTTCGTCCCGGCGCCGTTCCAGTTCAAGCGCTCCGAGTCTTTGAAGTTCCTTCTCCCTCTCCAGCCTGTCCTTGATATTGAACTTGCTGATCGCCTCGCCGATCAGCGGAGCAAGGGATTCCACCATGCCGATAAGCGTCGGTGAAGCCTTTCCGCTTTCGGGGTCCGCCATGTGGACCACGCCCATGATCCGGCCCTCATAGCTCACCGGCACGACGGCAAGGGACCGGAAACCGTAGGTTATGCAGACGCCCCGATAAAGGCTTCTCTGCTCCGTGGTAAGGCCTGCGAGGAATTCGAGCGTATCGTTGCAGCAAAACGAACCGCCGTCGGTCAGGCAGACGGAATCCTGGGGACCGGGGGCTCCGGACAGCATGCGGGGGCAAATGCAGTTATCCCTGCCCAGCAGAAGCTCGTTTTCCTGCTCCCAGAATTCGCGGGAAAACCCGACGTAGGCATCGTAGGGCATGGCCCCGCTTTCATGCAAAACGCGGATTCCGATGCACCGGCAGCCGCTCCAGTCGCAAAACCGCCTAACGACGGCGTCGAGATATTCCTTCCTCGAGGCCGATTCGTTCAAAAGCTTCAAAAGGGCGTTGCTGATCTGCGTGTAGCTCTCGATGTGCTTGCGTTCCCGCACTTCGCAAGTGAGGTGATCGGTGAGAAGAGCCAGGCGGGAGCCGAGATCCTTCAATTCCTCCCGATGGCGTTCGGCGGCCTCGGCCGACGCCTTCCGGGCCTCCAGGAGTTCCTGGTCTTTCGCGCGGCAGAGGTCAACGAGAGCTTCGTTTCTTGACTCGAGCCGGGAGCAGGAAGCCCATGCCTCGGCAAGCCCCGACCCGACCGCGGTGAGGCCGGCCTTCAGATCCGAGCCGTTTCCGGAGAGCTGCAGACATTCGTTCAGTTTATCGAGAAGTATCCCAATATCATCTGTCAACCGAGACGGTCGACCCTCAGTTTTCATCACGGACACCCAAGCCGCCCCGCCGTCGCGAATATCGGCGCGAGCGAAAATTCCGACCTGTTTTGAAAATGACGGACTGATGCGCAAGGCGAGAAAACGGAAAACTGCCTTCGAGCTGTGCGAAAAACCCCACCGCTGTCGCCAAAGTCAATTATCTTACTTCTTCGCGGGCGGGATGGCAATATCGACCCCTTCAGTTTACCGCCGGGGGCTCCTCGGTGTCCATATTATTGTACTCCTCCGGACTTCCATCCACGGAGAAGCGAAGAAAATCCCTGAGAGATGTCTCGGAAATTCTTATCCCGCTACCGGGCATGCGGATAAAGGAAAAGCGGCCCTGGTCAAGGAGCCTGAGCACATCGCGGCGATGACATTCCAACAGCTCCGCTGCTTCCGAGACCGGCAAGTACCATTGGATTGCGTCCATCTCTTCCTCCTTCTGTCAATTTGGAATTTCACGACTACCGGAATTGACTAGCAGAAAGACGCAATGCCGTGCAATTGGACCTTGGTCCAATTATACGTTGTCGGGGAATGCGGAAAGGAAGGGAATTCCTGCGTGCGGGGGACGGGCGGAGGACCGATGCCCCCGCCCTTTATTTAAAGAGAAGCCCGGCTGATTGGGCTAGGAGCCACAGGTAGCGCAGGGAGCCTCCATGCGGACGCGCGGTTCCGTCGGCTCGTTTTCGAGAGCGAGCTTTCCGAGCCGTTCTTTTGCCATGCCGCGCAGTTCACTCATGCGGCCGTCGTCAAGGTGAACGTCCGAGAGCGTATAGACGCGGTCAAGGTATTCGTATTTCGGCTGACCGTACCTGTGATATGCCAGCATCTCGTATTCAATGTTGGGCCTGCCCTTGATGAAATCGACTATAGCCCCGATCTCTTCCATGGTGTCGTTGAATCCGGGAACCACCGGCGTCCGGACCCGCTTGGAAAGATTCGGGAACTCCCGGCAAAGCCTTTCGAAGTTATCGAGTATCAGCTCGTTTGTGACCCCGGTAAAGGCTTTGTGTTTTACGGGGTCCATGGACTTGATGTCAAAGAGAATGGTGTCGAGGTGGAAGCATGCCGCTTCCAGAACCTTCCAGTCCACGAATCCGCAGGTTTCAAGAGAAGTGTTGATACGCCGCCTTCGAGCCTCTTTCAGCAGTTCCCGGGCAAAACCGGGCTGCATCAGCGGCTCTCCCCCACTCAGAGTCATGCCTCCGCCGGAGCGGCCGTAGAAGATGCCGTCCGCTTCGACATTCCGAAGCACCTCATCGACGCTCATCAGCCTGCCGAAGAGCGTCATTGCCTTCGAAGGGCAGGCATCGACGCATCGGAAGCACTCACTGCAGGCATTCCTGTCGATGCGAATCTGCCCGTCGTCCTTTTCTATGATCGCGCCGTCCCTGCACTCCCTCGCACAGAAACCGCACTCTTTCGTCCCGATGCACTTACGGCTGTTCAGGGCCACCTCGGGGCTGACCTTCTGAGACTCGGGATTGCTGCACCATTGGCACCGAAGCGGGCACCCCTTGAGAAATACAATCGTCCGGATTCCCGGCCCGTCATGCAGAGAGTAACGCTGTATGTTGAAAACAAAGCCGTGCTTGTCATCGGACCGTTTCTCGTGTCCCACCTGATTCTCCTTGCCTGAATCTCAAAAAGCCGCGCACCCGGAAGAAGCGCATGCGATAGGAGGCCTGGAAAGCGCGGGGGAACCCGGTTCCCCCGCACCGCTATTCTAGACGTACGCATGTTCCGTACGCGCGATGATGTCGTTTTGCAGATCCGGCGACAGATCCACGAAGTAGGCGCTGTAGCCGGCGACACGGACGAGGAGGCCGCGGTATTTTTCCGGTTCCCTCTGGGCCGCGAGCAAAGTTTCCTTATTGATGATGTTGAACTGAATGTGCCACAGCTTCAGGTCGCACCATGTGCGGATGAAGGAGACCAGTTTCGCCGTGCCTTCTTCTCCCGCGACGCACCGGGGCGAGAGCTTGATGTTGAGAAGGCGTGCCGCCCTCTCGCGGTAATCGTAATTTTTCGAGTTGAAGTTGGAAAGAAGTATCGCCGTCGGACCGTTGACGTCCGCGCCGTGGGAAGCCGATGCGCCGTCCGCCAGCGGAGTCCATGCCTTGCGGCCGTTCGGGGTCGCGCTCACAACCTTGCCGAAGGGCACGTGCGAGGTGAAAGGCACATAGCGCAGGTCGAGGTGAACGCCGAGTTCCTTCGCGTACGTCTTGGTGAACTCGAGAGCGGCCTTGTCGATTCCCTTCGCGATGCTGTCGGCGTACATGTCGCTGTTGCCGTAGCAGGGCGAGTTCATCAGCATCTGGCGGATCGCTTCGTGTCCTTCGAAGTTGGCTTCAAGGGCCTTGAGCAGCTGGTCCATGGTCAGCTTCTTTTCTTCGAACACGAGCTTCCTGATTGCCGCCAGGGAGTCGATGACCGTGCCGTAGCCGATATATTCGAAGTAACCCAGGTTGATCCCGCCTTCGATGACCGGCTGATGGAGGTCGATCATGTTCTTCATGCAGAGGTCGTGCAGGGCGGAGCCCAGAGGCGCGGCGAAGTGCCTTGCCCTGAGTTCGATAATGAGGGCCTGCTGGATGAAGGCATGCTTGATGAAGTTCGTCTGCTGGGTAATGAAGGCGTTCCAGAACTCTTCCCAGGTCTTGAATTTGCGCGGATCGCCCGTCGGAACGCTGATCTGCTCGTCACCGTAGATCTGCATGCGCCCGTTGTAGAGAACCATTTCCAGGGCGGCGGCAAAGTTGATGTACGCACAGCCGCTGGTGTAGGTGTCGCGATTGGGCATTCTCGATTCGGAGCAGCCGGAAACGGCGTAATCGTAGATTTCCTCGAAAGTCGCGCCTTTCGACAGGTGAAGCGGGATCACTTCCTCGTCGTTTATGAGCTTCGGAAATCCCGAGCCTTCCTTAATCGTTTCGGCTACTTCGTAGAGGTAGCGCTCGGGGGAGCGCGAATGGATGCGCGCCGCAAGGTCCGGGTAATTCAGAGGGAATTCGCGCTTCGACCGCAGGAAGATGTAGGTCAGTTCGTTTGTCGCATCGAGCCCGGTGCGGGTCTGGCCGCCGACGGTAACCGCCTCCCAGTGCGCATAGCCTTCGTTGAAGGCTCCACCGGTCGGAGAAATGTAGAGGTCGATGAACTGAGCCATGCCCACCCACATGAGTTCGATCAGCTCGGTGGCCTGCTCGTCCGTGAGCCGTCCTTCCTGCTTGTCCTTCTGGTAATAGGGGTAGAAATACTGGTCCATGCGGCCGTTGGAGACAACCGTGCCGGTCTTCTGCTCCAGGCGGGAGAACATCTGCGTAAACCACTGGGACTGTACCGCCTCGTGGAACGTGCGGGCCGGATTTTCGGGCACCCAGGCGCAGATTGCGGCCATCGTCTCCAGTTCCTTCTTGCGAACCGGGTCGGATTCCTTCTTCGCCATTTCCGCCGCGAGAGCGGAGTGCCTCTTTGCCCAGAGGACCACCGCATCGCACAGGATGATGATGGCTTCCAGGAACGGGCGCTTCTTGACGTTTGCAAGGGGGCTCAGGGGATCGAGAGAATTCAGCTTCTCGACGGCTTCTTCACGCAAGCCCTTGAAGCCGCGCTTGAGCACCTTCTCAAAATCGTGCACCCACTGGATCGAGGAGCGGAAGGAAGCGGTTTCATTCACGATGAAGCGCGAACGGAGCGGGTCCTTCGGATCGTAGGTAAGCTTCAGGGTGTCCTCGGGCAGGCTCGCCGCCAGATCTTCATGGAAAGTCTTGCCCTTCCAGTACGGGCCAACCTGATCGATAACGAGATCCGCATCCGCCTGAGAAATGTTGAAGGGCGATTCCACGCGGCTCGGAAGGTCTTTCAGGGCCAGGTCGAGGAAGTCGCCGTCAAGTTCCGGGTAGAGGATCCCATAGCGGCCCTGGCAGCCCACGCGGCCGGCGATAAGCTGATTGTCGTCGATGTAGACCGTAATGTTTTCGGCTATGTGCTTCAGTGCCTTTGCCCATCTCAGGACCAGCGGCTGGCCTTCGGTCTGCTTGAAAGACTCGGTGAAATATCTTGCCCGCTCGATGTCGATTACGGGGCGCTCGTTCTTGAAAGAATTCAGAATCTTGTAGATGCGCTCGCGCCCTTCATAATTGAAGATGCCCTTGATCTCTTCCTGAATTCTCTGCTCTTGAGGGGACAGTGTTTCACAACAGGTATTCATAAAAATCTCCCTGCAATTGTTGGGGTCTCTTGCCGGCGGGCCGGTCGGCCGCTATCCACTAACCTTCATTCATCTGCACACAATCGTGATCGCCTGTTCCATCCGCTCGCCGCCGTGCGATCACGCGATAGTTCGAAGCGACGCAACTACCTATGAGCAATCATGATGCCAACTCGAAAACACGGCCGCAAAGTTTGGGCCGATCATCCGCCCGGAGTCAAAAACAGATCGGCGGGAACCCCGGCGGGGAATCGTCAACCATAAAAATTGCAATATTTCAAGCATCTTACAAAAGCTCGAATGCGGACCTGGCACTCCCGGAAAACGGGGGCACCGGACCACCCCCGGCTTCGCCTGCCTGCCGGTTTTGAACGAGTTTGCTCGTTGGAGTCGCATTTTTGTTGCAGAATTGCAACATGCCTGAGGTCGCAAGATCGGCGCGCCACACCGAAGCGGATCGCTTCAAACCGGACGACGCAAGGCATCGGAGGGGCAACCGCCGCAGATTTTTTCCAGATTTCGCGCATTGCAGTCTTGCACGTTTTGTTGCAGGATCGCCACTATCTTCCATCAACTAATATTTCAGAGGGCGCATCCCGCCCTTCCTCTTCTCCGCAACCCGAAGCGAAAAGATCCTTCGCGTGATAGGAGCTTCGGACCAGAGGGCCGCTCGCCACCCGGGAAAAACCCATTTCGAGAGCGATCCCCTTCCAGTCCTCGAATTCTTCGGGCGTGACGAACCGTGCGACGGGGAGGTGATCCGCCGATGGCTGCAGGTACTGTCCGAGCGTCAGCATACGGCACCCGGCGTCCAGCAGGTCCGCCAGGGCCTCCCGGATTTCATCGGCCGTTTCGCCCAGGCCGAGCATCAGCCCCGACTTGACGGGAAGCGAGGAGTCGAACCTCCCTGCCGCGCGGAGCAGGTCCAGGGACCGGTCGTATACCGCGCCGGGCCGCACGGTGAGGTAGAGCCTGGGGACGGTCTCGAGATTGTGGTTGAGCACGTCGGGTCCGGCCGAAACGACCGCGCGAAGCGCCTCCGGATCGCCCCGGAAATCCGGTATGAGGACCTCGACGAGAACATCCGGAATCGCTTCGTGCAAAGCCCGTATGGTCGCCGCGAACAATGAGGCCCCTCCGTCGGGCAGATCGTCGCGCGTGACCGAAGTCACGACGACATAACGCAGCCCCAGTCGCCCGGCGGCGTTCGCAACCCGCAGGGGTTCCCCGTTGTCGGGGGGATCGGGCGGGCCGTGATCCACGGCGCAAAACCGGCAGTTTCTCGTGCAGCGCGAGCCCAGGATCAGAAACGTTGCCGTGTGGGCCGAAAAGCATTCCCACTGGTTCGGGCACTTTGCTTCCTGGCAGACCGTATGGAGGTCGCCGCTTCGCATGAGAGACCGCACTTCCTCGAAGACCGGCCCAATGGGAAGCTTCAGCTTGAGCCAGTGCGGTTTCCGCAGTCGGGGTTCTTTTTTTTCGTCCAAGGAAAAGACACCTTTCACGAGATTCCCGTGGGATTGCCCTCCCGCCGCCTCGCATCGAAACGTGTCGGCGGAGCGCAGAAAACAAGATAACAATTTCCAGGCCAACTGTAGCAAAAAATAAGGTCCAGGCCCGGGATTTTCGCAAAAACCCGACTTTGCGCCTTCCGTTGCTTAACGGCAATTAAGGCTTATCTTCAATTGATTCGATTTTTTGCCGGACTGGAACCCGGAGCGGACCGGTCGTCAATGACAATCCCCGGGGTCGTGGGAAAAGACCTCCTCGGCGCTTCGCCTCCCCTCGGCCCGTGCTTTCCTGCTTGACAACGCGGTCAATGTGCTGGGATATGATCGGAACGGTCCCGGTCCGGTACATGCGGATCAGACTTTGATTCGAAGAGCCGGCCGTGCGGCATGATGCCGTTACCGCCTTTTTCAAAGCGATTCGCGGCACCTCTTCGAACGCGGCAGGGCGCAGCCTTGCGGTCCAGCATTCCTCCAAATCGCTCAAGCAACGAGGGAAACTCATGGACAAGCCTTCGGTAAGGCACGACGTCAGCAGGATAACCGATCACGATACCTATCTTTTCAAGCAAGGCAATCACTTCAGGCTCTACGAGAAGCTGGGCGCTCACATCACCAGCGTGGACGGGGAAATAGGCACTTACTTTGCCGTCTGGGCTCCCAATGCGGAGAAAGTCTCGGTCATCGGGGATTTTAACGACTGGGACAACAAGGCCTGTCCGCTCTCCGTACGGTGGGACGGATCCGGCATTTTCGAAGGGTTCATTCCGGGAGCCTCGCACGGCCTCATCTACAAGTATCACATCGTCTCCAGAGATAACGACTACAGCGTGGACAAGGGCGATCCGTTCGCCACGCACTGGGAAACGCCCCCGAAGACCGGATCGATCGTCTGGGACACCTCCTACGAATGGAAAGACGAGCCCTGGATGGAGACGCGCGCACGAAACAATGCGCTGAATGCGCCCCTTTCCATCTATGAGGTCCATTTCGGGTCGTGGCGGCGAAAACCCGACGAGGGGAACCGGTGGATGTCGTACAGGGAAATGGCCGAATTCCTGCCGGGCTATGTCAGGGACATGGGCTTCACGCACGTGGAGTTTCTGCCCATCATGGAGCATCCGTTCTACGGCTCCTGGGGATATCAGACGACGGGCTATTTCGCTCCCACTTCGCGCTACGGGACTCCGCAGGATTTCATGTATCTGATCGACTGCCTGCACCAGGCCGGGGTGGGTGTCATACTCGACTGGGTGCCTTCGCATTTCCCGAGCGACGAACATGCCCTCACCTACTTCGACGGGACGCACCTCTTCGAGCACCAGGACCCGAAGAAGGGCTTCCATCCCGAGTGGAACAGCTACATCTTCAACCACGGGCGCTACGAAATCCGCGCTTTTCTTATCAGCAGCGCGCTCTATTGGCTCGACAAGTACCACGCCGACGGTCTGAGGGTGGACGCGGTCGCCTCGATGCTCTACCTCGACTACGCGCGCAAGGAAGGCGAGTGGATCCCCAACATGTACGGCGGCAAGGAAAACCTCGATGCGATCTATTTCATCAAGCGCATGAATGAAGTCGTCTACAAGGAATATCCCGACGTGCAGACGATAGCCGAGGAATCGACATCGTGGCCCATGGTATCCAGGCCCGCCTACGTGGGCGGACTCGGGTTCGGAACCAAGTGGAACATGGGATGGATGCACGACACGCTGGAATACTTCCGGATGGACCCCATACACAGGAAGTTTCACCAGAACCTGCTGACCTTCAATATCTGGTACGCCTTCTTCGAGAATTTCATTCTGCCCCTTTCGCACGACGAGGTGGTCTACGGGAAAGGGTCGCTTCTGAACAAAATGCCCGGCGACGACTGGCAGAAGTTCGCCAATCTGCGGCTCCTTTTCGGCTATATGTTCGGGGAGCCGGGGAAGAAGCTTCTTTTCATGGGCGGAGAATTCGGGCAGTGGGACGAGTGGTATCACGAGAAGAGCCTGGACTGGCACCTCCTGGAGATCCCCGCGCATCAGGGGCTTCAGAAGTGGGTGCAGGATCTGAATGCTCTCTACCGGACCGAACCGGCCATGCACGAATACGATTTCAGCGGCAACGGGTTCGAGTGGATCGATTTCCACGATGCGGAATCCAGCGTGCTCGCGTTCGTTCGGAAGGCCGAAACGACAGGCGACCTGATCCTGGTTGCGGCCAACTTCACACCCGTTCCCCGTCCGAATTACCGCTTCGGGGTTCCGAGGGCGGGCTACTGGACGGAGATGCTCAACAGCGACTCCAAGATTTACGGAGGCTCCGGCTACGGGAACTTCGGCGGCCAGGAAACCTCACCCGTTCCGGCTCACGGGCGGTATCATTCGATCAGCCTTGTGCTGCCTCCGCTTGGAATCGTTTTCATGAAAAACGAAGGTCCCGCCGGCATGTGCGAGGCATCGCCGCAGGCGTGATCGGGGTAAAAGGAAAGAATCGGGCGACGTCCGGAACCGTTGCGGGCGGTTTCGTGGAAAATCGGGTTGAGGCGGCGACACCGCCGCCGCGCCGGCGGAACGTTTCCGCAGCTCCCCTTGCCAGCGCAAAAAAAATATGGGAGGAGAATAAACCAGTGCACATGAAGCGGATCTCCATGTTGGTTATGGCCTGCGCTTTTGCCTGCTGTCTCGGGGCGGCCCTGCCCGACGAAATCCCGGCGGCCGCGCCGGTCGTGCCGGAGAGGGTCTACGATTTTGGCGAAGTGATCGAAACGGTGCCGGTGGAACACGATTTCATCATAAAAAATCCGGGCACCGAGACGCTCCACATCACCGAGGCGCGTCCGAGCTGAGGCTGCACCGTTGCCCGATTCGACCGGGCAATCCCTCCCGGAGGCGAGGGAAAGGTGACGTTGAGACTGGATATGAAGGGCTTCCAGGGAGTAGTGAAAAAAACGGCGACCGTTCAGACCGACGCGTCCTCGGAAAGCCGCTTCGTTTTGACCGTTAAGGGGAAAGTCAAAGCCATCATCGAGGTCCAGCCGGAGAAAACGGTCTATTTCCAGGGCATGGCCGACATGCTCAGGGAAAAGAACATCGACGTGGTAAGCTCACTGCGTACGTTCCACATCGTCAGGACCAAAGAGACCAATCTCACGGGCAAGGCGTCCTACAACCTCGAAACCGTGGAGGACGGGAAACATTACCGGCTGAAGGTATCCAACACCACGGAAGCCGGAACCTACCGGGGATTCATCACTCTCTACACAGACCTTTCGGAGAAGCCCGAAGTCACCGTGTGGGTGAGCGGATTCGTCGAGGGAGAAATAGGCATCCGCCCAAACAGTCTTGTCCTGGGGCGACTGGCCGCCGAGCAGCCGGTTCTCTCGGGTCGCGTGTCGGTCATGAACAACCGCAAGCAACCCTTCAGGATCACGAAGCTGACCTTCGACGAAAAACTCATCCGGGTAAAACAGGACCCAGCGCCCGAGGGATCGGGCTTCCTGCTGGAGATCGCACCGAAGATGGGCGGCGTTAAGAAGGGCGGGCGGGCCGAAACCGTCCTCGGC
>JAJFVB010000149.1 GCA_021372055.1 Desulfobacteraceae bacterium
CTCGTCGTCGGGTGCAACCGCGCGGCCCTCCGTGCGGCGGAAAAGGAGGCAATTCTGCTCGGATACCGGACGCTCGTCCTCTCCTCATACATCCAGGGGGAGGCCAGAGAGGTCGCGCTCAGCTTTGCGGGGATCGGAAAAGAGATCGCCTCGTCGGGCCTTCCGGTCCCGGCCCCGGCCTGCATTCTGGCCGGAGGCGAAACCACCGTCACGATCCGCGGCGGCGGCAGGGGGGGGCGGAACCAGGAACTCGCCCTGGCCGGGGCCATAGCACTAAACGGATGGGAGCGGATCTCGATCATGAGCGCGGGCACGGACGGAACGGACGGACCCACCGATGCCGCAGGGGCGTTCGCCGACGGCAATACCTTCCGGAGAGCCGCCGAGGAAGGCCTTAACGCCTGCGAGTTCCTCAAAAACAACGATTCGTACGAATTTTTTCGGAAAATGGGGCAGCTGATCATCACCGGTCCAACCCGCACGAACGTCATGGACATGATCTGCCTGCTCGTGTCGTGATCTCGGCCCGCTTCGAACGGTCGGGCTACCCGCTCCGGGTCCAGGTGACCGTCCGGCCCAGGAGGGAAATGCCCAGGTATCCCCGTACATTGAGCTTA
This sequence comes from Desulfobacteraceae bacterium, assembly GCA_021372055.1. Classification (GTDB taxonomy): domain Bacteria; phylum Desulfobacterota; class Syntrophobacteria; order Syntrophobacterales; family Syntrophobacteraceae; genus SbD1. The sequence goes on from JAJFVB010000149.1 coordinate 618, forward strand.
TCCCGGCCGTCCATGGAGAGCTTGCACTGGTAAGTTTTCCCGTTTTCGGGGTTGTAGATCCGCCCGCGCCAGGTGTTGTCCGCCTCGTAGCGGAACCCGAGCATGAAGGGCATGCCGACATAGGGCCTGGATCTCAGTTGCGGGTCGGGGTTGTTGCGGTCCATCTTCGGCTTTCCCGCCATCGGGTCATTATCGGGAAAGTTCGGGTCCGTGAGCGATTTTATTCTCCCGCAGTAAAAGGGACCGCACTTGTAGATTTCAAACTTCGCGTCGTTGTCGGACTCGTTCCAGACGCCCATGATAGCGTCGGGATTCTCGGCCCGCGCAACCGCGGGATGCAGGGCCCCGAAAACCATCAGGACCGCGCTCAAAGCAATCGCACAATATGAAAATTTCGCAAAACTTATCATAAGCAGTCAGAATACCTCGTTTTCCTATTAATCGGTCGAAAACTTTTACAGCAAAAGCGGTTTCGCGTCCACACCTATCCGGATCCGGAAAACGGGAAAACCGCAGAGCCGATTGTATGGTCTTGACTACACACGTGAAGAGTTTACCCTACAGTTTTCACCGGTTATCCAACGCCGTTTGCGTCCCCGGCTTTCGCCTGACATAGACCTGGAGCGCGCTCCGGGGAAAATGTCCACTCCATGCGGGTTGTGGCATGGTCTTGGAATCCCGTATTGACGGATAAACAGTGAATCTATTATTAACAAAGAATAAGTCGCTCAACCTGCCGAAGCACGCCTGATCGCAGGCAAGACTTTTCCCGGCAGGTTCGCGTGACCATTCCAGCCGGCCAACACCACGATCGAGAGACCCGCAATGAGGCTGACAATCTTTTCACGAGTCATGATAGCCCAGAGCACCCTTATAGCGCTCATTCTTATCGTCAGCCTGTTTGCCCTGTCCAAGCTCAACCTGGTCTCCAGGCTCAGCACGGAAGCGCTTACGGTGGATACTACCTGCATCAACGAGGAGAAGCGCCTCCTAAAATCCTACCTGGCCGAAATGCGCAACGGAGAAAAATTCGCGCTGCTTCGCGACCCGTTCCTCTTCGACGGCTACGAAAAGAACCGGTATGATTTCACGGATTCGCTTTCGCGGGTCGCCTCCATTATCGATACGGATCGCGAGCGGGCGCTGGCATCCGAAATCGCGGCATTTCACGCGATCTATGAAAAAGCGCTCACAGAGTTTTTCGCCGGTGCTCAGACCGATCAGAACGCCAAGCTGGTCGTAAGCGAGGGCATCGTCGAAAGGATCAACGAGCTGATTCGCCTGCGGGAGCAGTCGGCTTCGGACAAGATCGCAATGGTGCGGGATCAGGCCGATTCGGCGGCAACCGTCATGTTCTGGCTCACTCTGGCGGGCATAGCGGCCGCTCTCGGCCTGGCCTACCTGCACGCGCGCGGCATCAGCAGGCCCTTGAGCAGACTGGCAAGGGAAATGCGCCACGTGGGAAGGGGTGAATTTACCCGATCCCTGGATATCGGCGGGCCGAGCGAAGTAAAGGAGCTGGCGGGAGCCTTCAACCTGATGTCCGAGGAGCTCGAACACCTGGACCGGCTGAAGGCGGATTTTACGGCCCACGTTTCTCACGAACTCCGCACGCCCCTCACGGCGATACGCGAAGGGACCGCCTTGCTGCTCGAGGCAATCCCCGGCCCTCTTGCCGACGGCCAGCGCCAGATTCTGGAAGTCGTGCGGAGCCACAGCGAGCGGCTCTTTCACAGCATCACCTCCATTCTCGATCTTTCCAAGATGGAGGCCGAGATGATGGACTACGACTTCACTGCCTGCGATCTCCGCGAGTTGATCACGGGCAGCATAGAGGCCGTCGATCTCATTGCCCGGAAGCGGAAGATCGAGGTCCACGCGAACATAGACGGCACTCTGCCGATGCTCCTGGCCGACGAGCGAAGAATCCGGCAGGTGCTCGACAACCTCCTGAGTAATGCTCTGAAGTTTTCCTCCGAAGGGAGCGGGGTCAAGGTCGAGGCGCACCTGCACAAGGACCGGCAGGTGGAGATCCTCGTCATCGACAGCGGGCCCGGAATACCGGAAGAGGACCTTCAGTCCATTTTCAAGCATTTCTACCAGAGCACCAATCAAGGCGCGAAGGGACAGCAGGGCACGGGCCTCGGGCTCGCGATCGCCCGGCATATCGTCGAAGCCCACAATGGGAGAATCTGGGCCGAGAGCAGGATGGGCGAGGGATCGACCTTCCATTTCACTCTTCCGGTCCACTCCGGCTGGAACACGGGCTAGAGGGGGGAGACCTATTGCAAGTTTTGTCCGGAGAAGTTATACCCGATGGCAGCAGGATTGATTGGGTCGACGCGGCGGACGCCTCCGCGCACGGTGAAGCTTGCCGTCTTGTTGCCGAAACAATATCGGGCTTTCTGCCCGCAACTTACGAAGCGAGTGGTCGAGATGCCAACCAGGAACTGGAGAACGTATATCTTCGCGGCCGCGGGAGTCTGTTTGCTGCTGGGCGCCGTGACGGGGTGCGCGTCCACGGCGAAGGAACAGCCCGCCGCGCCCGCGATTGCCCGGCCTCCGATTTTTCCGCCCCAGGAAACGATGCGGAACGGAAAGTATGCGGAGCTTCTCGCTCAGAGCGAATCGACCATGAAGACTTGCGAGGACCCGGAACAGTGTGCCGTGGCGCTGTTTAATTTGGCGTTTCTCTACTGCTATTCCAAAAGCCCCTACTACAATCCGTCCAGGGGGCTAAAATACCTCGACGATCTTATCAAGGGCGTGCCCGACACCCCGTGGGCTTCCCAGGCCCGGGTGTGGGCCGACCTCATGAAGAAGTCCAAGGCCGAACCCAGGAAGCGTCATGTCCGGGAGGATGCGAAATCGAAGGAACCGCCGCCGGAGCCCGCCCCGGAAGTCGAGAGCAGGCCGGTGCCGGCAAGGGCTGAGGAATCTGCCTGGGAAGAGGACAAAAACCGCTTGGAACAGGAGATCAAGTCCCGGGACGACGCCATAAGGCAGCTCAAGGGGCAGATAGAACGCTCGCGCCAGATCGATATGGAAATCGAGAAGAAAGAGCGGGGGCTCCGGTACTAGCAGGGGAGGTGGAATGGCTGGAGAGCCAATACTGGTGGTTGACGACGATCCGGGCCTGCTGACGCTCATGAAGGCCCGCCTCGAAGGGGCGCGGTACGGCGTTTCGGTCGCCTCCGGGGGCGAAGAGGCCCTCGCGTGCGCCAGCGAGAAAATATTCAGGGCGGCCATTCTCGATCTGAAGATGGAGGGAATGGACGGCATAGAGCTGATGGAGCGGCTGCTGAAGATCCAGCCCTATCTGCCCGTTATCATTCTGACTGCCTACGGGACGATAGAAAGAGCGGTCGAAGCCACGAAAAAAGGGGCTTACGACTTTTTGACCAAGCCCTTCGAGGCCAAGGACCTCCTCTACCGGATAGGCAAGGCGCTTGAGCTCGGCCGCCTGAAGGTCGAGGTCGACAGGCTCCGCCATCTGGTCAAGGAGCGGTATAAATTCGATAATATCATCGCATCCAGCGAGAAGATGCAGCGCATCCTGAACCAGGTCGCCCAGATCGCCAGCACGGATTCCACGGTCTGCATCTATGGAGAGAGCGGCACCGGCAAGGAACTCATGGCCAAGGCGATCCATCTGAGCAGCCCGAGGGCGGAGGAGCAGTTCGTGGCGATCAACTGCGGCGCCATCCCCGAAGGACTGCTCGAAAACGAGCTTTTCGGTCACGTCAAGGGCGCATTCACCGGAGCCGACCAGCCCAAAAAAGGCCTGCTGCAGCAGGCGGACGGCGGGACCCTGTTCATGGACGAGATCGCCGAGCTCAGCCCGCAGCTGCAGGTGAAACTTCTCAGAGTGTTTCAGGACCGCGAGTTCTATGCCGTGGGGGGGCTTCAGCCCATCAGGGTCGATATCCGGCTCATAGCGGCGACCAACCAGGATCTCTGGAAAGCCATCCGCGAGGGCAAATTCCGCGAAGATCTCTACTACCGCATCCATGTGATTCCGATAGTCCTGCCGCCTCTTCGCGAGCGCATCGAGGACGTGCCGCTTCTGGCGAACCATTTTTTGCAGCACTTCAACAGCTCGATGAACAAGAACGTCCAGGGGTTCTCGGCCGAGGCGATGCAGCGCCTGATGCTTCACGGCTGGCCCGGAAACGTCCGGGAGCTTGCAAATGCGGTCGAAAGGGCGGTCGCGCTCTCGACCCAGCCGGTGATCACTCCCGAGGGGTTGTTTCTCCACAGCGAATCCGCTCCCCAGCAACGCAAACTCATGACCCTGAATGCGGCTCGCGAGGAACACGAGCGCGCCTACCTGACGCAGCTTCTCTCCGAAACCCGTGGAAACGTCTCCAGAGCAGCCGCCCTGGCCGGAAGATACCGGCCCGAGTTCTATAAGCTGCTTCACAAGTACGGGTTGAACCCCGCCGACTACAAGACCTCCTCTCAACTCCCTCAGGACTCCGGAAGATAGCCTCGGACGCATAGGCCGGTCCCGGCGGCAGTGCCGGTGTTTCCGAAAAAGCGCGGGGAGCGCAGCCCCCCGCACCCCCACGCCGCTGCGTAGCGCCAGAGCGCGACTATTTGAAATCGCCAAAGTGTATGAATTCCCCTACAGGTGTAGTTGCAAGCCTTCAGCGTTCCACCCTCAGTGATTGCCGGAAAATCCGCTCCTGTGGCCGATTTTGCGTTATGGCACGCGGATTGCTTTATAGAAGGGCAGATCAAGGCGCTTCGTTTGCTGCATGTTTTTCAAAAAGAGCGGGGGGAACCCCCTTCCCCCCGCCCCCCCCCCGCAACCGGCGGGTGCGGCGGACGGCCTGAAGCGATTGCGGTTGCCAGCCCCGGGTTGGGCGGTGGTTTCAACAAAAACTATCGGGTGCGGAAGCGTATGCCATGTCCAAAGTACTGATCGTTGACGATGATGAGGATCTGCTTTTTCTGATAAGCGAATACCTCGAAGCCCACGGAATCGAGTTCGAGATCGCCAGCGGCGTTCCGCAGGCTCGAAAACACCTCAAAACCAAGCAATACAGGCTGATCGTATCCGACTTCAACATGCCGGGCGAAACAGGCCTGGATCTTTACCGTTACGTCTCCTTACGGTACCCCGGCCAGCGGTTCATTCTGATGACCGGGAACTCGGACCCGCGCCTGAAGGGCGAATCCCTGAGACTCGGAATCCGCGAGTTCATGGAGAAGCCCTTCCATTTCTCTGATCTGATGCACGCCATAGCGCGTCCGGAAGCCGCCGCCTTTGCCTGAAACGGTGTGCGCAAGGGTTTTCACCCTGCCGGATGCGGGAGTCCAGCGTCTCTGATATTCCGAGCTTACTGGCTATTCGCCGGATCGACGCTGGGTTCCCGCATGCGCCGGGGTGCGTGATTGTGATTTGCCGGACACAAACGGTGGATGGCGTATGGGCGAGCCCTTTGAGGGGGATTGCAGTTTACTTTATAGGAGGTGGCTGGTGAGGATCATGAAGGGGCTTTTGGTTGTGGCTTTGATAGGCTCCTGCTGTGGGTGCGCCGGGATGAGCGCCAGGGAGCAGAGAATCTTGAGCGGCGGTGCGATCGGGACGGCCGCGGGCGCCGGGGCGGCTGCCGTGTTCGGCGCTCCGATCCTCCTGGG
>JAJFVB010000050.1 GCA_021372055.1 Desulfobacteraceae bacterium
TTTTTTCCGACAACCTGCGCCACCTGCTCATGGCCCCTCCTCTCGGGTTCAAGAAAATAATGGCCATAGATCCGGGGTTCCGCACCGGGTGCAAACTCGTCCTTCTCGATCCTCACGGAAAGCTCGCACACAACGAAACGATCTTCCCGCATTCCGGCGAGCAGGCATCCCGGAAGGCGGGCGAGCGCGTCCGCTCGCTCGTCGCCGAACACGGCGTCGAGGCCGTCGCGATCGGCAACGGCACCGCCGGGCGCGAAACGGAGAGCTTCGTGCGGGAGCTCGGCCTGCCCAAATCCATACAGACGATCATGGTGGACGAAAGCGGGGCTTCCATCTACTCGGCATCGGAGACAGCCCGCGAAGAGTTTCCGGACCACGACGTAACGGTCCGTGGATCGGTTTCCATAGGAAGGCGTCTTATGGACCCGCTGGCCGAACTCGTCAAAATCGACCCGAAATCCATCGGCGTCGGCCAGTATCAGCACGACGTGGATCAGGCCGAACTCAAGAAGGGCCTCGACGATGTTGTCATGAGCTGCGTAAATGCCGTCGGGGTGGAAGTCAATTCGGCAAGTCCCCAGCTTCTTGCCTACGTTTCGGGTCTTAGCACGCAGCTTGCCAGGAATATCGTCGCATACCGCCAGGAGCACGGCCCCTTTGCTGCGAGAACGGAACTCAAGAAAGTGCCGAGACTGGGTCCCCGGGCATTCGAACAGGCGGCGGGGTTCTTGCGCATCTCAAACGGCGGGAACCCTCTCGATGCGAGCGCCGTTCACCCGGAATCCTACCCCATCGTGGAAAAAATGGCCCGGGACCTTGGTTGTTCGATTGCGGATCTGATCGGGGAAAGCTCGCGGAGGCAAGCGATCGATCCTTCAGCCTACGTGACCGGGGAAGCGGGACTTCCCACTCTTCTGGACATCCTGTCCGAGCTCGCCAAGCCGGGCAGGGATCCGCGCAAGAGCTTCGAAGCCTTCTCCTTCGCCGAGGGGGTGGAGAAAATCGCCGATCTCAAACCGGGCATGAACCTCCCGGGAATCGTGACCAACGTCACCGCTTTCGGAGCCTTTGTGGACGTGGGGGTCCACAGGGACGGACTGGTTCACGTGAGCGAACTCTCGGATCATTTCGTGAAGGACCCGCAGCAGGTCGTCCAGGTTCACCAGCATGTCCGCGTGAGGGTGCTGGAAGTGGACATGGAGAGAGGAAGGATTTCTCTGTCGATGAAATCGCAACCCTCGGCCGTGAAGCCGGAGCGCGATAGCGTTCCACCGCCCAGGCATCAGGAAAAGAAAAGTCCCCCCGAAAAAAAGGGCGGCTTCAACAATCCCTTCGAACGGGCCTTCAAGAAGCACTGATTCGGCGCAGCGGAAGGAGCGCATCGCATCGGGTTCAGGATTGAACGCGGGAAGACCCATGCCTCAAAAGCTTGCCCAGTTCCCGGTCCAGCGTATCCGCAAAGCGCTGCCGGTCTTTGCGGTCGAATTGCCGGGGGCCGGGCGTAACGCCTCCGGCCTCGCGAATGTCCTGCATCATGTTGCGCACGGACAACCGCTCGCCGACGTTATCCTTCGTAAAGAGTTCGCCTCGGGGGCCTATTACGACGACCCCTTTGGCGGCAAGTTCGGATGCCAGGGGGATGTCCTGCGTCACCGCAAGATCGCCCTCCTCGGCGTGCTCGCGTATGTAGCGGTCCGCTTCGTCCAGGTCCATTCCTATGCGCTGATGGGAGATGAAGTGGACATCCGGCACGCTGATATACTTGTTGGCCACAAATACTGTCTTCAGGGTAAGACGCCTGGCCGCGCGGATGATCAACTCCTTTACGGCGCCGGGACAGGCGTCGGCATCAACCCAGATTGTCATCCGTTTCCTTCCCCGCTCCGTCGTGATAGGTTTCCTGGGAAAAAATGGAATTATACATCGCGGATCACGGACCCGCAACGTCTTGCAAATTGCCGCGCCGCCCCCGTCAACCTCAGGCCGCGCAACCGGGAAAGCAAGGCAGGGCACGACACCGCGGAGCTTTACGATTCTTGATTTTGATCATTCTTCTCTATTGATTCGGCAACCATACGGGATTAAGATTACGCAAGCGTGAAAATTTGCTCGGATAAGCCGTTATCACGCGAACTTTACAAGTGATGCCTACGGCTATCTCAGGTGAGCCCTCCTCCCAGCCTTCGATTAGAGCGTATCTGTCGGGTTTAGCTAGCAGTGGCGGCATTCAATTCAAGGACAAAAGGATTGGTATGAACATTTTTGTAGGAAGCCTTTCATTTAAGACAACGGAAGAGCAATTGCAGCGGGAGTTTGAGGCCTTCGGCGAGGTGGATTCCGTCAAGATCATCGTGGATCAGGCAACACTCAAGTCGCGCGGATTCGCGTTTGTCACGATGCCCGACCGCGATCAGGCGATCGCTGCGATCGCCGGGATGAACGGCAAGGAAATCAACGGCTTTACGCTCAAGGTAAATGAAGCGCGGCCAAGGGAAGCCCGCCCGAACCGCGAACGTCCCAACAGCGGGTTCGGCGGCGGCGAGAGAAGCTCGGGAGGTTATTCCTCCGGCGGCGGCCGCACGGGCGGCGGGGGCTTCAGCAGAGACCGCAACACCATCCCGACGGACAGCAAGGGCAACACCATATACGATACGAAAGGCGGCCGAAGCGGCAACTACGGCAAAAGAGGCCGCGGGGACGGAGGCCGTGGCCCCGGCGGCAAATCCGGCGGAGGCAGAGGCCGTTCCTATTGATGCGGACGGGGCATTGCCCCACGCGGTGCGAACATCGACATCCTGGACCAATTTTTGGTACTCATCCAGGCATCCTCTCCGATGTGAAACGAAAAGAGATATTACCCTCTTGCTCTCTGAGCATGATAAGAACATAATCGGCAGCCTTGCGCCGGCCCCGGTGCGCGGTTGCACATAGGCAGGCGACCAACCGTTTTCCGGGCGGAAGCCCGGCGACGATTTACATCGGATACCCGTGCCTTACCCAAGGCAGGGGTTTTCCCCGCCGGTGCGTTGGAAACCGGCGGTTTTGCTGTTTGCCCGGTTTGTTCGAACATATTCGGAGGATCTACTACAACGCTTCGGCGGCGGCGCGTGCCCCGACCCCCCGGGGGCTTTCCGTCCCGGTCTCGGAAAAATTAGCATGCCCGGCCGCCGAACGCTTTTTCCCATGAACTCTATTCCCGCTCATATACTCGCTTTGCATTCGCTTTACCCGAGCAGTGGCTGCGGAAATCACGTACCGCGAGAGGATTACCATGCAAATTCGTAACGACATTCGGAACCTGGCTATCATTGCTCACGTCGACCACGGCAAAACGACGCTCGTGGATGCCATGCTGTGGCAAAGCGGCATTTTTCGTGACAATGAACAGGTCGCCGAACGCGTGATGGACAGCCTTGACCTGGAACGGGAAAAAGGCATCACCATCATGGCCAAGAATACCGCGGTCGTCTACAACGGGGTGAAAATCAATATCGTGGACACCCCTGGGCATGCCGATTTCGGCGGCGAGGTCGAACGCACCCTCAATATGGTCGAAGGCGTCCTGCTGCTTGTCGATGCCACCGAGGGTCCCCTTCCGCAGACGCGGTTCGTCCTGGGCAAGGCGCTTGCCCAGGGATTGCCTCCCATCGTCGTCATAAACAAGATAGACCGGCCAGACAAGCGCATCAGCGAAGTGCTTGACGAAGTATACGACCTCTTTATCGACCTCGACGCAACCGAGGAGCAGCTCAACTTCCCCGTGCTCTATACGAATGCGAAAGCCGGAATCGCCCTGAGCGATCCGGACGCTCAGGGAAAAGACCTTGCTCCCCTTTTCGAGACCATTCTCCAACACGTCCCCGCGCCTTCTTTCGATCCCGACGCGCCGCTCCAGTTCCTGGTTACCACGCTGAATCACAGCGACTATGTCGGGAGGATCGGCGTCGGAAAAGTGGTCAACGGCACCCTTCGCCGAGGTCAGGAAGTCATGCTGCTGAAGGCGGACTCCACTTCGCAGCGGGCATCCCTCAGCGGGGTCTATACCTATGAGGGGCTTAACCGCGTGGAGCGGGAAACGGCGGACGCAGGCGATATCGCCGCCATTGCCGGAGTGGCCGATATCTTCATAGGCGACACAATCGCGGACCCCATCGACCCGCGCGCCCTTCCCGTCATAACGGTTGAAGAACCCACCATCTCCATGGTGTTTTCGGTAAACTCCTCCCCCATGGGAGGCAAAGAAGGCCGCTACGTTACCTCACGACACATAAAGGAGCGTCTGGATAAGGAACTCCTTTTTAATGTGAGCATCCGGGTGGAACCGGCCGAAAACAGGGATTCCTATCGCGTGAGCGCGCGCGGCGAGCTGCAGCTTGCCGTGCTGGTCGAAACCATGCGAAGGGAAGGCTTCGAGCTCTCCGTTTCACGGCCGAAGGTCATCACGAAGGAAATCGACGGACGGCTCTGCGAGCCCATGGAACTCGCCGTCGTGGACCTCCCGGAAAAGCACATCGGAATCGTCACGGAGATGATGAGTTCCCGCAGAGGCAGGATGATCAAGATGGTGAATAACGGCTTCGGGCGGGTGCGCCTGGAGTTCGAAATATCCTCGCGAGGGCTGATCGGCTTTCGCAGCCAGTTCCTGACCGATACGCGAGGCACGGGAATCCTGAATACGCTCCTTTTGGGATACCAGCCCTATACGGGGGAGATCTCCGGAAGGCCCAACGGCGTGCTCGTATCGGACCGTGAGGGAAGAGCCGTCGGCTTTGCGATATTTCACCTGCAGCCGCGCGGGACGATTTTTGTCAATCCCGGCGACCCGGTCTACACCGGCATGATCGTCGGCGAGAACTCCCGGACCGAGGATATCTGGGTAAACATAACGAAGGAAAAAAAGCTCACGAACATCAGGGCCTCCGGTTCGGATGAGGCGCTGAGGCTGATCCCCCCGCGCCAGTTCAGCCTTGAGCAGGCCATGGAATACATCGACGACGAGGAACTCGTTGAAGTCACCCCGACGTCCCTGCGCCTGCGCAAGTCGAAGGGGCGGTAACCCGCCCGGAACCGGTTCCTCGAAAACCGAAAGCACCAAATCCGTTCGCGCCACAGCAGCCGGGAATTGCGCGGGGGCCGCGCCCTTTGGCTCTTCCCGGCTTTTCTTTGCCCGCTCGCGGGGGCTTCCACCCTACCACGCAGCCACCTGACCGTCGGTCCGGGGTTCGCTTCCTCCCGCGAGTACGCCCTCCTCGTTTCGCCATATGATCTGGCCCCGGCCGAACCCGCGGTCTCCGACGGCCCCGTAGCGGACGTCGTGTCCCATGCGCTTCAGGGCTTCGGCAATGTGCTGAGGGAAGTTCGCTTCAAGCTCCACCGTTTTGCCCCCGGTCCACCGGAAGCGCGGGGCATCGAGTGCGGCCTGCGGATTGAGCCCGAGATCGATCGTGTTCGTCACCACCATGACGTGCCCCTGCGGCTGTATGAATCCTCCCATGACGCCGAACGGTCCAAGGGCTTTGCCGTCTTTAGCCAGGAATCCCGGTATGATGGTGTGATAGGGTTTTTTCCCGGGCCCGACGCAATTGACGTGAGAGGGGTCGGAAGAAAAACAAAACCCCCGGTTGTGCAGGGAGATACCGGTGCCGGGCACGACGATCCCGGCCCCGAAGCCTTCGTAATTGCTCTGGATATAAGAGACCATGTTGCCTTCGCCGTCCGCTGCGGCAAGGTAGACAGTGCCCCCCCGAACCGGATTTCCCGGCTCGGGCGTGAGCGCATGAGCCCCGATCCGTTTTCGCCGCTCCGCCGCGTAAGATTCGGAGAGAAGCGCATCAAGGCTCACGTTCATGCTGCGCGCGTCGGCCACATATTTGAGTCCGTCCGCAAAGGCGAGCTTGACCGCCTCGATTTTGCGGTGCCAGCCTTCCACCTCGCTTCCCGATTTTTTCTCAAAGCCGTTCAGGATATTGAGGGCCATGAGGGCGACGATTCCGTGTCCGTTGGGCGGAATTTCCCAGACCTCGTATCCCCGGTAATTCACCCGGATGGGTTCCACCCACTCGGGCTGGAAATCGCCCAGGTCCGCCTCGGAGAGGTACCCCTCGTACCTTTTGAAAAACGATCCGATCTTTTTAGCGATTGCGCCCCGGTAGAAGGTTTCGCCATCCGTCCCGGCTATCGCCTCAAGGGTTGCCGCCTGATCCGGCTGACGCCAGATTTCTCCGGGCCGGGGGGCGCGCCCGAGCGGCGCGAAGGCTTCGAACCAGTGCTTGAACACTTCGCCGCGCTGCGCGCTGTACGTGTCAAAAGCCTTTGCCCAGAGCTCGGATACGATCGGGGACACGGGAAATCCATTTCGCGCGTACTCGATGGCGGGCAAAAGGGACTCGGTGAGCGCGAGCCTTCCGAAGCGGCGCGTAAGTGCCGCCCAGCACGCGGGCGCTCCGGGAACCGTAACGGGGCTGACGCCCAATCGGGGCATCTCCTTGTGGCCGGCCCTCTTAAGCGCATCGAGCGACAGCATCTTCGGCGCGGGGCCGCTCGAATTGAGGCCGTAAATCTTTGAGCCGGTCCAGACGAGCGCGAAGGCATCGCCGCCGATACCGTTCGATGTGGGTTCCACAACGGTCAGGCATGCGGCGGCGGCTACGGCTGCATCGATTGCGTTCCCGCCTTTTTTCAGGATCTCGAGGCCCGCCTGGGCCGCAAGGGGCTGCGAGGTCGCCACCATGCCGCGCCCGGCGAACACCACGCTGCGGCGCGAAGGGTACGGGTAGAACAAGGGATCGAAGTCCATTTCAATACCTCCCGATCTCGGCACGGGTTCGTTGCCTGCCATCCTCATGGGACCGGCGCTTGTTCCGATGCAAAGCCTTATCCGGTTCAGCTCAAGGGATCCTCTTTTCCGGGTAATGGCCCACCCGGAGTAAAAACGCAATCAAAAACCGCCCCGCTCACCGAATCCGGTCCGAGCCTTGAAGACCGGTCTCACCGTACACAACTTCAAAGGTGACATCATATCCGTATTGACTTCCCGCGAAGGTTCGGCAAAAACTACGGACCGTCCTTCCGAGCATAATACCCGGATCTGAACCATCAGGGACCGGACCATTTTTACAGGAGATGCGATGAAGTTTACAGGAACGGAACGCTACTATCTGACACCGGAACTCGGTGAAATCGTCAACATCTCGATTGCCATGGAAAAACCGCTTCTCCTGATGGGCGAGGCGGGAACGGGAAAAACGCAGCTTGCTTTCGAAATCTCCCGCGCCCTCGGGTTCAGCATGGAGGAGGCCAGATGCAAGTCCACATTCAAGGGCGAAGAGCTTTGTTATGTCTATGACACGGTGCTCAGGCTGAACGATTCCCGTTTCGGCGGAGGCGAGACCGGCCGCGACGTGAACAATATCTGGGACTATCTTCGCTTCGGCCCGATCGGGAGGGCCTTTCTGGCGGAGGACCGCAGGGTTTTGCTGCTCGACGAGATCGACAAGACCGATTCGGATACGCAGGACAATCTGCTCGACGTTCTGGAGGACGGTTCCTTCATCATCCGGGAGATCAACCATAAGGTGGAGGCCCGATGCAAGCCGGTCATAATCATCACGAGCAATGCGAAACGGGAGCTCTCGGACCCCTTCCTGCGCCGCTGTTTCTGCCATTTCATCCCCTTCCCCGGCCAGGAGGAGATTTCCCTGATCGTGCGGTTGCATTTTCCGGAAATTCCGGACGTCATGCTCGACGCCTGCCTCACCACGTTCTATCAACTCCGCGAAAAGGGCTTTGAAAAACCTCCGGCGACGGCCGAACTTCTTGACTGGATCGGCGCGCTCCAATCCGCCGGCGACAACGATCCGGGAGACGGGAAGAACGTGCGCCACATCGGCACCCTGCTCAAGCGCTCCCAGGATCTGCTGAAATTCAAGGGAATGGACAAACCGTCGCGGTTTTGATCCCGTGCGCGCGGGACAGGCCTCAAGCAGGCCCCTGGAGTGAGACTTACCGATGCTTTCCTTTATCAATCAGCTTCGACAGGCGGAAATACCCATCAGCCTGCGGCACGTCCTGGAGTTCTACCAGGCGCTCAACAAGGGTCTGGCTCCCGACCTGGACAGGCTCTTTCTCCTTGCGCGCCTCGTATTCATCAAACGGGTGGAACACTATGACGCGTTCGAGCGCGTCTTCGCGGCATTTTTCCTCGGCCAAAAACCACCGGGGACGGCGCTCGACTGGGAGGATGCGCTCGCCGGGAAGCCCTTCGAGGACTGGCTGCGCGAACAGGTCGCAAGCGGAGCCATGACCCCGGAGGAGATCCGTTCGTTCAGCCCGGAAGAACTCCTGAAGCGCTTCTGGGAAACGGTTCTCGCGCAAAAGGGAAAGCACCGGGGCGGAAACACCTGGGTCGGCACGCACGGACGGTCCCCCTTCGGACACAGCGGCAAGGCTGGCGGCGGCGTGCGCGTTCACGGCCAGAGCCTCTACGGCACGGCGCAAAAGGTCATCGGGCAGAGAAACTACGTCAGCTACGATGAAAGGTCGGCTCTTGCACAGGAAAACCTGCGCCAAACCCTGGCATCTCTTAGGAACCTCCAGTTCGCGGGCCCCGAAACCGAACTCGACATTGACGCCACCATAGAGCGCACCGCAAAGAACGGCGGGGAAATCGAACTCGTCTTTACCCGGGAACTGCGCGACCGGCTCAAGGTCATCGTGCTGCTCGATAACGGCGGTTATTCCATGATGCCGTTTGTCAAGCTCGTAAAGACCGTCTTCGGGAAAATCCGCGAGCAGTTCAGGGAACTGAAGTACTACTACTTCCACAACTGCATCTACGGCACAGTGTTCCGGGACGTTTACAGGAGCCAGCCACTCCCGTGGGACCAGCTCCTGATGCAGGGACCCGAGACACGGCTTATTATCATCGGAGACGCCAATATGGCGTCCTCGGAGCTGATGGCCGCCAATGGGTCTCTTTACTTCCACACCGAGGACCGCAGGCCCGGCGTGGAGTGGCTCAAAGAGCTGCGGGCCGCATTCCCCGCGAGCGTCTGGCTGAATCCTCTTACCAAGGAGTGGTGGCCTAAAGAGAGCAGCACCGTCATGCGCATTGGCGAAATCTTCCCCATGGAGGAGCTTACTCTTTCGGGCATCAAGAACGCCGTCGCCTACCTCAATCTCCACGGAAAACGCAAATAGCCGCGGTTTTCCATGCGCGATCCCCCCGAGTTTTCCAACCGCCCGAATGCGATCGATCAGGCCCTGTAGGCGATGAAAAAGAGCCTGCGAAACGGGAACAGGACGCGGCCGTCGGCCTGCCTGGGGAAGATGCGCCCGTAGCGTTCGAGAAGCTTTTCCTCAAAGCGGCTTTTTTGCTCCTCGCTTCCGAGAGCGCTCAGGAAGGGGCGCAGTCCGGTCCCCCGGAACCATGCCAGGACGGACTCGGGGCCTTCAACCGCATGATAGTATTCGGTCTCCCAGAGATCCAGCCGCGAAGCGAGCGGCCGAAGCACATCGTAATAGAACGAAAGCGGTTTTTTCGTCATGGCCGTTTTCGCTTTGTCCATGAGATGCCGCCACGCGGGGTCATCCGCCACCTCGAGGATTTCCCGGTGCATTGCGGACTTGAAGTGGGAGGGCAACTGAACGGCCAGGGCTCCGCCCGAGGCAACCAGGGCGAAGAGGCGGGGAATGAGGCTCTCGTGATTCGGGACCCACTGGAGCGCCGCGTTCGAAAAGACTACGTCGAACAGGACCGGCGACTCCCATGACGCGATATCCGCGAGGACCCATTTGCCTTCGGAAAAAGATCGGGAAGCCGCCGAGATCATTTCCTCCGAACTGTCCAGCCCGACGATCTCCGCCCCCGGCCAGCGGCTCCGCAGCACCTCGGTGCTGTTTCCGGGACCGCAGCCCAGGTCGACGATCCTCTCAGGTTTCAAAACAGCCACTTTCGCCGCGAGATCGATCGACGGCTGCGTCCTCTCGCCGGAAAACTTCATATACTGTCCGGCATCCCACGCGGTCATGCTGCATCCCCCTTTCCTTCATATCGCCGGGGGCGGAATCTTCTCCCGGCCCGCCCCCCGAGGCCGTCTGGACTTTAGCTCCGTCCCGGTTTATAGTACTTTTTCTCTTACAGCGGTTACAATCGTATCAGCGTAAATCGCCCTGTATTTGCTTGAGCCAAACCCAATAGCGAGGCCCGCTCCCGTTTTCCGGCCCGGACCTCAGCCCGGAGAATCTCACACCGATGAGCAACGAACCGAACAAAGTCATCTACTCCATGATCGGAGTCAGCAAGTTCTATAATAAGAAACCGATCCTGAAAGACATCTATCTCTCCTACTTCTATGGCGCAAAAATCGGCGTGGTCGGTCTGAACGGATCGGGGAAAAGCTCTCTTCTGCGCATCCTGGCCGGGGTCGACAAGGACTTCAACGGGAAGACCGTCATAGCGCCGGGCCACTCGGTGGGGCTCCTCGAGCAGGAACCGCAGCTCGACGAGACAAAAACGGTTCGGGATATTGTCGAGGAAGGCGTGCAGGCGACGGTGGACCTCCTGAACGAGTTCAACCGGATAAACGAGCGGTTCGCCGAGCCGATGTCGGATGATGAAATGGACAAGCTGATCGCGCGCCAGGGCGAAGTGCAGGAAAAGCTGGACTCACTCGATGCCTGGGACCTCGACTCAAGGCTTGAAATGGCCATGGACGCGCTCAGGTGCCCTCAGGGGGACACCCCGGTAAAGGTCCTGTCCGGAGGCGAAAAAAGGCGCGTCGGGCTTTGCAGGCTCCTCCTGCAAAATCCCGACATACTTCTCCTCGACGAGCCGACCAACCATCTCGACGCCGAGACTATCGCGTGGCTCGAACACCATCTCCAGCGCTATCCCGGAACGGTCATCGCGGTGACTCACGACCGCTATTTTCTCGACAACGTCGCGGGCTGGATACTCGAACTCGACCGGGGACAGGGGATTCCGTGGCAGGGCAATTACTCCTCCTGGCTCGAACAGAAGAGCACGCGCCTGAGAAACGAGGAAAAGAGCGAAACCCAGCGGCAGAAGACCCTGGAGCGGGAGCTTGAATGGATTAGGATGTCCCCGAAGGGACGCCACGCCAAGTCGAAGGCCCGCATCAGCGCATACGAGTCTTTGCTGCGCGAGGATCACGAACAGCAGGCCCGAGAACTCGAAATCTACATTCCACCGGGGCCGAGGCTCGGAAACGTGGTAATCGAGGCCGAAGGCATAAGCAAGGCCTACGGGAACAATCTTCTGATAGAAGGGATGTCCTTTTCGCTGCCGCCCGGAGGAATCATAGGCGTGATCGGCCCCAACGGCGCGGGCAAAACAACCCTTTTCCGCATGATTACAGGCCAGGAGGCCCCTGATTCGGGGTCGATCCGCATCGGCGAAACCGTGAAACTCGCCTATGTCGATCAGGGCCGCATTCTCGACCCGGAGAAGAACATCTGGGAGGCGATTTCCGACGGCAAGGACACAATCGATCTGGGAAACCGGGCGGTGAACTCCCGCGCCTATGTCGCCAGATTCAACTTCTCGGGAACGGACCAGCAGAAAAAAGTCGGGCTTCTGTCCGGCGGTGAGCGCAACAGGGTGCATCTGGCCCGCATCCTGAAGGAAGAGGCCAACGTGATCCTGCTGGACGAGCCGACCAACGACCTCGACGTCAATACGATGCGCGCCCTGGAGGATGCGCTCGAAAACTTCGCCGGTTGCGCCGTGGTAATCAGCCACGACCGCTGGTTCCTCGACAGGATCGCGACGCACATCCTCGCCTTCGAGGGCGACAGCACGGTTGTATGGTTTGACGGGAACTATTCGGAATACGAAGAGGACAGGAAGGCCCGTCTCGGCGAGGAGGCGGAGCAGCCGCACCGGATAAAGTACAGACAGCTCACGCGTTAAGGATTGTGGGCGGCCGGGCGGCCATTCGCCCGGCGCATCCCACGATTCGAGGCCAAGGTAAAGGCGGCGGCTATTTCTTTCCCTTCTGGCGGAACTCGTCGAACCGTTTGGTTACCTTGTCCGTGATATCGAGGCTTTTCTGGAAGTAGGGCGCCGTTTCGCTGGATACTATCAGGCTGTATTTGTCCTCGGCCCCTATTTTTTCCACCACTTTGAGGATATCGGCCATAAGGGCGTTGCGCATATCAACGCCTTTTTTCTGCACTTCCGCCTGGCTGGCGGCAAGGAGAGTCTGGTACTCCGCTCCGACCTTTCTCAGGTCGGCGTCTTTTTTCTGCTTGGCCGCCTTGTCGGATTCCTTATCAACGTCGTTTTTCGCATTCTCCAGTGCGGCCGCCTTGGCATTTACCTCCGCCTGTTTCGACTTCACCAGCGTTTCGAATTCGGCATTGGCGGCCTTTCCGTCCTTCGAATCGTTTATTACCCGGGCAAAATCCACCACGGCAACCTTGAGCGCTTCCGCGGCATAGGCGCCGGATGCGGCCAGCAAGATTGCAGCAAACGTCAGAACGGATAGTCTCTTCATTTTTTCTCCTGATGTCCGCGCATCAAGCGGACGGTTCGAACTTCCCTATTTTCCCGGACCGGCGGGCTTTTTCGCGCCGCCATGCTTCGGGCCGGATTCGCCGTTGAATTCGGGAATATCGAGGACCATCTCGTTTTCCCGCACCCATCCCAATTCTTCCCGTACGAGCTTTTCCTGTGCTTTCCGATCGGCTTTGAGGCTCTGGATCATTTCGAAAAGCTTCTGGTTTTCCGTCTTGAGCTTGAGGATTTTCTCCTCGAGTTCCCTGACCTGTTCGTTTTGCCTGCGATAGCCCTGGATTCCATGCGAGGAGAAAAGAATTGCGTAAATCAGAAAGAAGTTCAAGACCAGGAGGCCACCGACAAGGAACCGGACGATATGGACGCCCTTTATCCTTGCCTCCTTTTTCACCCCGTTTTCCTGGGGCCGATTGTCCTGAGAAACACGGTGGTTCATTTTCCATTCCCATCGGGGGCCGGATAGTCCCTGCCGCACAGCACGGAAGGGAAGAGCCTCCTGTTCGTGTGCGGGAGGAAAAGAGCGCCCCGGAACTCGCTCATCAACGCGGCGTCCACATTGAGCTCGATATACGTGATCCTGTTCCTCACCCGGTTGACTTCATCGAGCAGCGTGCGATCCATCAGGAGCATGGCCGCTCCAAGGAGGCTGGAGTTACCGATCCCGCGGTATATCTCCCTTGGGAGGTCGGGAATCATGCCGATCCGGACAGCCATTTCGGGATCGATGCGGTTGCCGAAAGTGCCCGCCACGCTGATTTCTTCAAGGTCTTCGAACCTGAGTCCAACCTTTCCCACAATGATGGACAGTATAGTGTACATCGCCGCTTTTGACTTCAAAAAAACTCCCAGGTCGATCTCGGATATTGCCAGTTCCTCGCCCTCCGGGGTTTCACCGGCAAGGGCGAAAACATATGCGAGCCCGTCCGGAGTGCTGCGCAGGCGCGGATTCCGGATGGACCTGTCGAACTTGCCCTGAACGGTGACAATGCCTGCCGAAAACATTTCGGCGATGAGATCTATAAGACCTGAGCCGCAGATGCCCGCCGGTTTCCCGCCTCCGATGACCCTCCATTCCGGTTGCAGGGTACGCCGGTCTATGCGCACCCGGTCAATGGCTCCCGCCACCGCCTGCATCCCCCGCGCGACAACGCCGCCTTCCAGCGCGGGCCCCGCGGCCCCGGCGCACGCTATCAGCCATTCGGCGTTTCCGAGCACCACTTCCGCGTTCGTGCCCACATCGATCAGCATGCGGGGACTTCCGGACCGGTGGACGCCGGCCGCCAGGATTCCCGAGACAATATCGCCTCCCACATAGGATCCGACGTTGGGAAAAGTATAGAGGAGCGCGTTGGGGAAAAGGTCGAAGCCGAGGTCCACGGCCCGGCCGACGGGAAAGTTATTGGCCGCGGGAATGTAGGGTTCCCTGCAGATGTTGGATGCGTCGACGCCCCAGAAAAAATGGGTCATGGCCGTGTTGCCGGCGCAGCTAAGAGCGTACACGTTTTCGGCCCGCAGGCCCGTGAGGTCCAGACAATCGCGCATGGCCCGCGAGCAGGCATCGACGAGCATGGTCCGCAGGATCTTCCGCCCTTGCGCGCTCCGTGCGAACAAAATCCGGCTGAGGATATCCTCGCCGTATTGAATCTGCGGATTCCGCACGGCAATTTCCCGGACGATCGCCCTTTTCCCGATGTCGATCAGGCGGAAAACAAGGCTGGATGTGCCCAGGTCCACCGCGAATCCGAGGACCGGATCCTCCGAAGAAACCGGAAGTATATCCAGGATTTCGCAACTCATGCCGGTAAAGCCCAGGATAGTGCGGCAGCGGAACCCGGAGGTTCGGATTTTTTCGCAGAACTCTATCATGCGCGAGGGGTGGATCGTGACGGGTGGGGCTTCCGGGCGCGAGAGCGCGCGCACGAGCCGGTCCATATCGCCCGCATTGTCCTCAAGGCTTGGCCGAACGAGTTCGACCGTCAGGGACTGTACCAGCGGCTGATCCTTAAGCCAGTTCGGGAAATCGGAATCCATGGGACCAACTTTTTATCCAAAAGGCTAAACGGCGTACGGGACACGGAACCGCTGCCGGCAACGGTTTCCAGCCAGCCGGAGGGCCGCGGGAAACCGCCTCCGACCGCTTTGCGTAAATTCTTTATTAATATTCAATCCTTTATCTCTACACAACCGGACGGATTATGTTAAGATCCAAAGGATCAAGCGCCAGCGCACGGCACTTGTGACGAATTTCATTTATAACATCTTATTTACACTCGAAAAACCAGTTGACACCATAACTGATTTTTCATAGTTTCACAATCAAACACGCACGTACTGCATTTCCCTCTCGGATTCATACTTTTCCCCGCTCACCCGTCAAACTGCCTCGTGAAACATTTATCGCCTGACCAGGTTTGCCGGCCGGATTGGGACAGATTGAAGTATCGTCTAAGTTGTAAGATTTCCTAATTGCAGGTCCACAAAGGAGTCGAGTTTTTATGGACGACATTCAAATCAAGGAACTTGTTGAGTTTATCGCACGAAGCCTCGCGGAGCATCCTGATCAGGTGATAGTCAAAGAAATATCGGGACACCAGATTTCTGTGATAGAATTGCGGGCGGCTAAGGAAGATCTTGGCAAAATCATCGGCAAAGAAGGCCGCAATGCCCACGCGATGCGCACGATAGTGAATGCGGCTGCGACCAAGCTGAGAAAACGCGCGGTTCTGGAAATCCTGGAGTAAAGGCAGGCAATTCAATAACGATGAACAGACTGGACCCTTCAAAAGGCCCCTCCGAGGCGGACGCCCCGGGCCTTCCGGATTGTTTTGCGGATGGCGACAAGGTATGTCCGCTGGATGAAGAGGGAATCATGCAACCGCAGGCCGACTGCATTCCATGCCCGCACCTGAGACCCTGTCTTCAGCTCGTCATGCACCGTCGAGGAAAGATCCGGCTGGTGGAGGCCCCCCCCTCAGCGAAAGTGACCGGTTTTTTCAAGAGATGGTCGGAAAGAAAGCTGGGCAATTCCGAGAAGAGCTAGGCTCATGCTCCATTTCTTCTCCACCGGCTTTCAGCGGAGGGCATCAGCCATGCCGGGGACGCAGCGCAGTTCGGGGGGATTTCCCGCCTTCAGCAGCGAACACCGGACCTTCTCTTTTTTCCGCCCCACCCCGTTTGACTGTTCCCGGGACGAGTTTTCCCATGGCTGAGCAGGACGCTTTCTTTCTTTTCTTGAAGCGGGGGCAAACTCCGACTATAAGTGCTGCCTGAGAGGATTATCGCCATGTCGACCAGCACGCGCATCTCCATTCTTCCATTCTCGCCCTCAACGCTTCCCGCTGAAACAATACCCGGCATCGAAGTGTCCATTGTACTCCCGACCTATAATGAGCGCGAGAATCTCCCCGTGCTCGTCCATCAACTTCAGTCGATCATGGCCGGAGTGTCTTTCGAAATCATCGTCGTCGACGACGACTCCGAAGACGGAACGTGGCAGGTTGCCGAAAAGCTCAGGGTTCTCTATCCCAACATAAGCCTGATTCGGCGCATCGGAAGAAAGGGACTCAGCACGGCCATTACGGAGGGCTTTCTCCTCGGGAGGGGCAGATACCTCGTCGTGCTCGACGCGGACCTGCAGCACGATGCTCGGCTGATCCGGGACATGCTGGAAGAAATTCCGAAATGCGATATGGTGATCGGTTCACGCTACACGGAGCAGACGGGAGTTCCGGGGTGGAACAGCTGGAGGCTCAAGCTGAGCAGGGCGGGAACGGTGCTGGCGCAGAAGGCGCTGAGGCAGAAAGTATCCGACCCCATGAGCGGCTTTTTCATGATCCACCGCAAGCTCATACACGAGGTGGCCGATCAGCTTTTCAGGAGCGGATATAAGATCCTCTTCGACATTCTTCAGAAGCGTCCGGACCTGAAGATCAGGGAATTGCAGTACGATTTCAAGCCGCGTGTCCACGGAGCGAGCAAGTTGACGGCGGCGGTTATGCTCGATTTTTTGGACCTGCTCATCTCGCGGGCATTCCCGGCGCGCATGAACGTACAGATCGTCCGGTACGGTTTTAATGCCGTAACGAGTCTTGCGGCCTGTTTTATTGCGCTCTACGGCCTGCACGTCCTCCTTGGACAGAACTATCCCCTCGCGCTTGCAATCGCGACCGAATCGGCGCTCCTTTCTTCCTATATCGTGAAAAACGGTTGGAAAGCGGGCCCGCACGGGCTTCCGAGCCCCGCATGGCGAAAGGGGCTGCTGCGCTATCACCTGGCCTGCCTGCTCGGGAGCGTGTTGACGGTCGCGGTCGGCTGGTACCTGGTGGATCGGGGGATTTCCTGGCTGCCGGCAAGCATATTGGGCATCTGGGTAGGCATGAGCTGCAATCAGGTGACATCGCGCTTCCTGAAAAACGAACGCTAGACCCCGTTTCAACTTCTTTCCCGTTTTTCCCCCGGTTGGACGAAATCGGTTCTTCAGCCCCCTACTGGCCGGTCAGGGTGGTGAGGTTCATGTTCGCCTGCTGCCCGAAAAACGAAAAATTGTCGAAGCTTTCCTCATCCAGCTCACGGCCGCTGGGACGTCTGTCAGCGTATATGATGCCTATTGCTCTGTTCTTGATTGCAATGGGCATGATCAGAAACGGCCCGGTGCCGAGCAGGTTTGACATTTCGCGAGTCAGGAGGCTGAGGATTTCAGGTTCCGGATCCTCCGTCACCCAGAGAGCCCGGGGTGCCTTCAGCACGTCGGAGAAGATATTCGGCCGTGAAGAATCAACGGCGATCCGGAAGTCGGAGACAAAGTTTTCGCTCTCCCACCCCAGGCCGTATTTTCCCTGCAGGAACTCTCGATCGATCGAGAGCAGGGTAAATATCACCCTGTCCATGCCAACGCCGCGATAGATGCCTTCCAGAAGGATTGACAGCACAACGTTGACGTCCGCCTTCTTTTTCGAGACGAGGGACGACAGATCACGAAGGCTGCTCAGCTGCACCTGGATATCGGGCTCCGGGAACTCGCGCTTGGGCGTTTCCAGAGACACGGGCTCCTGAATGGGCGGGCCGGGGATCGGAATCAACCGGCTGCTCATTCCCGCCCCGTAGCTTTCGGTGATTTCAGCCGCGTTTCTTGCAGACTCCTGAAGCGACTCCATCACCTCGTTTTCGGGAAGATTCAGGAATTCGCAGACATAGCCCGCGGTCTTCTTCAAATTGATGCTGTCCCATCCGCCTTCGGAGGACTTGGCTATTTCGTACCCCAGGCGAATGCTCTGGCTTCTCGGGTCTTTGGAGTTGGGCCTCTGCAGCACGGTCTCGAGGAGCTTGCTCAGCTTCCATTCCTGGCTGAGCCTGAGCGTCAACCTTTCGAGCTTGAAGCCCAGCACTTCGATTTCCGCCTCGTCCTCGTTTTGCGCATCCTGCATCACCTGTTCGAGCTGGGCTCCTATTTCGTCCGCGAAGCACCAGAAGGCTATATGCCCGATCCGCGAAAGCAGGGCGGCAATGAAAACTTCTTCCGGCACGGCTAGTTGACGGGTTATGGCGAGGTTCTTTGCCTGTACCGCGGAATGGAACGCCCTGGCCATCTCGATGGCGACTTTCTGCCGATGCAGTCCGTCGACGACGGCTTCGACGAGGGCAATGGAGAGGCACATGACTTTGACGGTATCAAACCCGAGGCGCATGACGGCGCGGCTCACCGTATTTATGGGCATCGCCCCCGGGTTGTAATAGATGCTGTTCGATACCTTCAAGACCTGCGCCGTCAGGGTGGGGTCTTTCAGAATGGACCAGGCCAGATCCGAAAAGGAACTGTCCTCCCGGTCCGCAATATTGGCCACACTCTCAACGGTACGGATGAAAAGCGGCATATTCTCATCGAGGAGTCGTTCGACCCAGTTCTCGAGTGCATGATGCGTATTCACGTTGGCCCCCTGCTCTTTCACGGCTCGATGCGAGCTCTTCAGATGCTACATAAATCGGTAGAATCCAGCACGGACTGCACAGGAAAGTGATGATTCCGGTCGGGAATGTGCAAAAAACGGATCTCCTGAAAGCGCACCGTCCCGCCTGTGTCCAAACAGGGCTTTTCGTTCCTCTTGGAACACTTTTACTCATGCGTTTTTCCCCGCTCCAAAAGGTTTCGTAGCGGCGGCAGTGCATTTTAATCAGCCAATTTTGTGCATAGAACTTGACTTCGCGATGTCGCTGGTTTATGAGACACATCACCTGAATGTTAAAAAGTACCGGAATCCTGCCGGTTCTGATCGCGTTGTTTTTTGATCGGGCTTCAAAGGAGCAATATCGATTCGCAGACTCATTGCGGACCTTTTTGCGCTCCACAAGGACGATTCGCCCCGTTAGAATCCCCGAGAATCCGCTTACATCTCCTTCTCATGTGCTTGCGGCAGGAAATGGCGATTGCTGGAATAAGACGAGTTCCACCGATTTCAGTCATTGTCTGTGACTGATCAGCACGGTTTCTTTTGCTGCCGGCTTGAGCGATGAATTTTGTGATGTCGGTCACAAGACCCATGCTCCCCCCACTCCGACAGCATGTGCTTTGCTTCGGGCCGTTCGGTCCGAAAAACTGCGGGCAAAGAAGTTTTTTTTAGCTCGCGAGGAAAGGTTTGTCCGGGAAAGAGGCTGAGGAGAAAACGATCATT
>JAJFVB010000166.1 GCA_021372055.1 Desulfobacteraceae bacterium
CACCGGAGGCGGGTCCGGAACGGGTATAGCAGCCACGATAAACGGCACCGTATCCATCGCCAACGCCTCGCGCGAGATGAAACCGGAGGAGATCGCGGCCGCACGCGCAAACGGCGTCGAACCCGTCGAGTTCGTGGTCGCGCGCGACGCCATAGCGGTTGTGGTGAATCCCCTCAATCCCGTAGACCGGCTGACGTTGCGGCAGATCTCGGACATCTATACCGGCAGGATCAGGAACTGGAAGGAACTGGGAGGCCGCGACAGGCCGATCGTGCTCCTGTCGCGGGAATCAAACTCCGGAACCTACGTCTACTTTCTGGAAAACGTGGTCCGCATCGGGAACCTCAAGAGCGACCTTCTCTTTTCCCCCGATACGCTGCTCATGCCTTCGAGCGAGGGAATCAGCAGTGAAATCCGCCGGAATCCGAATGCCATCGGCTATGACGGCCTCGGATACGTAACGCCCGATCAGAAAGTCGTGGCCGTTGCAAAGGATGCAAACGGGCCTTATGTCATTCCCTCCGCCAGAAGCGTGAACTCCGGTTCCTACCCGATCGCCCGCCCCCTTTACATGTACACGGCGGGTCAGCCTTCCGGTCGGATAAAGGAGTACCTCGAATGGATTCAGAATGGGGGCCAGACACTTGTCGCTAAACTGGGCTTCGTCCCTCTCCAGTAAAATCGCGGGCCTTGTGCCCGGTCGCAAGGGGAAACCGCCCCCCCCGGCCGGGAGGTCTTACGTCGAGTTCCTTATCGAATCCTCCATCCGCGTGCTCGGATTTTCCACGATCGGGTTCGTTCTACTCATATTCTTTTTCCTTCTCCGCGAGGGCCTTCCCATATTCCGGGAGGTTGCGCCGGCCAATCTGTTCGGCACGCGATGGTACCCGACCTTCGATCTTTTCGGCACGCTTCCGCTTATCATCGGCTCGGCCTACGTGACGGTCGCATCCATCGCGATCGCCCTTCCGCTGGGCGTTGCAACGGCGGTGTTCATCCGGGAAGTGGCCCCGCACTGGACCCGCGAAGTGCTGAAGCCTCTAATCGAGGTGCTGGCCGGGATTCCCTCGGTTGTTCTCGGCTTTTTCGGCATGCATGTCCTGGCGCCTCTTGTCCGCACCACCATGGACGTCCCCACCGGACTTACCGCCTTCACGGGCGCGGTCCTGCTCGCCTACATGGCTTTGCCCACAATTATCAGCGTGGCCGAGGATGCCATCGACACGGTCCCCAGGAGCTACAGGGATGCCGCGCTTGCCATGGGCGCAACCCACTGGCAGACGATCTGGCGCGTCGTTGTGCCCGCGGCCCGCTCCGGAATAGCGACGGCGGTGATGCTGGGCATGGGAAGGGCCATCGGGGAAACGATGGCCGTGATGATGGTAACCGGCAATGCCGCGCGGATGCCCATCAGCCTGAACTCGCTTTTTATGCCGGTGAGGACGATGACGGCAACGGTTGCCGCCGAGATGGGCGAGGTCGCCAACGGAAGCGTTCATTACCATTCCCTCTTCGGCATTGGAATCATATTGTTCATTCTGACATTCCTGATCAACATCGTGGCCGCGACCGCGATTTTCAAAAAGCGGCACCGGGGAGGTCTTCGCTGATGGACCGGTACGTGAAGCAGCGGATGGGATTCGCTTTTCTGACCGCGTGCGCGATAGCGGTCGTTGCCCCCATCCTGGTCGTTATCGGCCTGATTTTCATCGAGGGAGCCAAAGCCGTCTCCCTGGAATTCATTTCAGCGGTTCCCTACGGGGGGATGAAGGAGGGAGGCATATTTCCCGCCATCGTGGGAACGCTCATTCTCACCGTTGGAACGGCGCTGGCCTCCATTCCGGTGGGCGTTGCCGGCACCATCTACCTCGCCGAATATGCGCGGGACACCTGGATGACCCGCGCGATCAGGCTCGCGATCGTTAATCTTGCGGGCATTCCGTCGATTGTCTACGGGCTTTTCGGGCTCGGCATGTTCGTGCTTTTCCTTCACATGGGAACCTCCATTTTGGCCGGGGTGCTGACCCTGGCAATCATGACCCTTCCCGTCATAATCAGCACCTCCGAGGAGGCCCTGCGAGCCGTACCCATGGAATTCCGCACGGTGAGCGCAAGCCTTGGCGGCACGCGATGGCAGGGAATCCGCTACATTGTCCTCCCCCAGGCCATGCCCGGAATCATAACCGGAATAATTCTCGGACTGCTGCGCGCGGCCGGTGAAACCGCCCCCATCCTGTTCACGGTCGCGGCGTTCTACCTTCCCCAATTGCCGCGGTCCCCGTTCGATCAGGTCATGGCCCTGCCCTATCACCTCTACGTAATAAGCACTCAGGTGCCCGGCATGCCCATGAGCGTCCAGTACGGGACCGCTCTGGTGCTGCTCATTCTCGTTTTGTCCATGAACCTGATCGCAACCGTTATCCGAAGCTATTTCCGGCGGAGGCGGCAATGGTAGAAAAGAAGGTCAGCGCGGAGAACATCAACTATTTTTACGGCGGGAACCAGGCCCTGCGTGACGTGAGCCTCGGCGTGCCCGCTCACTCCGTGACGGTATTCTTCGGCCCGGCGGGCGGAGGCAAGACCACCCTTCTCCGCCTGATAAACCGTTTGAACGACATGGTCGAAAACACTCGGATGACCGGCCGGATACTCCTCGACAACAAGAACATTTACGATGAGGACGTCGACGTCGCCATCCTGCGCCGCCGCGTGGGGATGGTCTTCGCGCTTCCCCTGCCCCTTCCCGGCACCATTCGTGAAAACGTGACCTACGGCCTGAAACTTGCCGGTATGCGGGACGGACACAGGATCGCGGAGATCCTTGAAAAGAGCCTGGTCCAGGCGGCGATCTGGGATGAGATCAAGGACAGGCTGGACAGTCCGGCAAGCTCGCTGTCCGGCGGGCAGCAGCAGAGACTCTGCATCGCCAGAAGCCTTGCCCTGGAACCCGAAGTCCTGCTCCTGGACGAACCGACATCCGGGTTGGACCCGATTTCAACTCGAAAGGTGGAAGACTCCTTGCAGGAGTTGAAACAGCTCTATACTATTATAATCGTACCCCACAGTATCCAGCAGGCGGCGAGGGTGGCGGACCAGGCCGCGTTCTTCCTGATGGGGGACCTCATAGAATATCGGCCGGGAACGGAAATCTTCACAACTCCGAGAGACAAGCGGACGGAAGACTACATTACCGGCCGCTTCGGATAAATGATCGGGCAATGGAAAAATTCAGGGTCGAGCACCTCAATTTCCACTACGGCGACAAGCTGGCGCTTTCGGATATTTCGATATCGATCAGCGACAGGCGCATAACGGCGCTCATCGGCCCCTCGGGGTGCGGCAAATCGACTTTCCTGCGATGCCTGAACCGCATGAACGACACGATACGCGGCGCAAGGGTCGAGGGGCGCGTTTTGCTGGATGGCCAGGACATCTATGCGCGGGGCACGGACGTCGTCGAACTGCGAAAGCGGGTCGGCATGGTGTTTCAGCGTCCCAATCCCTTCCCCCAGTCGATCTTCGACAACATTGCCTTCGGCCCCCGCGTGCTCGGGCTTGAGGGAGACCTGCACCAAATCGTCGAAGAAAGCCTTCGGGGAGCCGTACTCTGGGATGAAGTGAAAGACAAGCTCAAGCAGGACGCGCTGGGCCTCTCCCTCGGCCAGCAGCAGCGGCTCTGCATCGCCCGAACCATCGCCGTGAAACCCGAAGTGATCCTCATGGACGAGCCCTGCTCCGCCCTCGACCCGATCGCAACGCTCCAGATAGAGGAGCTGATGCAGTCCCTGAAGGAAGAGTACTCCATCGTAATCGTCACCCACAATATGCAGCAGGCTTCGCGCGTATCCGATTTCACGGGTTTTTTCTGGCTGGGCGAAATGGTGGAGTTCGACGTCACGGAGCGCGTGTTCACGCGTCCGGCGCAGAGGATCACCGAAGATTACATTACCGGCAGAGCCGGTTAACGCTTTTTGGAAGCCGCATCGGAGGAATTCCCATGGCCCGAGACACCTTCGAAAAGGAACTTGCAACACTCGAGAATTCGCTGCTCGACTTGGGGAACATTGTCGATCTCTCCATTGTCGAAGCCGTTGAAATCCTTCGCAAACAAGACGTAGCCGCAGCAAAGCGGCTGATTATCGGAGATGCGGAAATCAACCGTCGAAGATTCGCCATCGAAGCCGACACTCTGGTGCTCATCGCAAGACAGCAGCCGATGGCGAGGGACCTGCGCACGCTGGCCGCTGTTCTCGAAATTGCGACCGAACTGGAGAGAATCGCGGATTATTCCAAGGGAAACGCCAGAATCGCCGTCAAGCTCGGTACGAAGCCGCCGCTCAAGCCTCTGGTCGATATTCCCCGCATGGCCCGGCGCGGTTCGGAAATGCTCCGCAATGCCCTTATGTCCTACACCAGGCGCGATGTCCAAATGGCCCGCGCCATCGCCGCGCAGGATTGCGAAATCGACGCTCTCTACGATCAGATCTACAGGGAACTGATGACCTACGTGATCTCGGATCCGCGCAATATCGAAGATGCGAGCCAGCTCATGTGGTGCGCGCACAATCTCGAACGCACGGCGGATCGCGTGGTCAATATCTGCGAGCGCGTGGTTTTCACCGTCACCGGGGATATGATCGAACTGGACGACCCCGACGATTGCCTAGATGGGGATGAACCGACGTAGCTGCAGCCGGTTTCGCTCCAGCCCGTGCATCGAAGGACGCAAGGAGGACTCCGCCCCGCAACGTTCCGTGTGGAGGCCCTTATGTCCAAATTGACACAGGGTCGAGCGTCTGATAGGTTTGCCACTGTCTTAGTATGCGGAATTATTCTCAACCTTTTTCGAGGAGCGGATTCATGACTTCAAAGAGTGCACTCGGAATATTGCTGGCGGTCGCTTTTCTCGGCCTAAGTCTGGCAGCCCCCTGCGATGCCCAGGAACCCAAGGTAAAAGACATCATCCTCGCCACGACCACCTCCACCGTGGACTCGGGACTTCTGGACACCCTTATCCCCGTATTCGAAAAGAAAACCGGCTATCGCGTCAAAACGATCTCGGCCGGTACGGGCCAGTCTCTGGCTATGGGCGAAAAGGGCGAGGCAGATGTTCTGCTGACGCACGCCGAGACCGCGGAAAAGAAGCTGGTCGACTCGGCCGCGGTGGTCAATTATCAGCTGGTGATGCATAACGATTTCATAATCATAGGTCCGGCCAACGACCCGGCCGGAATAAAGGGCAAGCCGAGCATCGAGGCCTTCAAGGCCATTGCGGGCAAAGGGACGATGTTCGTATCCCGGGGAGACGATTCCGGGACGCACAAAATGGAACTCTCGCTCTGGAAGCAGGCAGGCGTTACGCCCGCCGGAAACAAGTGGTATATCGAATCGGGCCAGGGCATGGGAGCGACGATCCTCATGGCCTCCGACAAAGCCGGTTACACACTGACCGACCGAGCAACCTACCTGGCACAAAAAGCCAATATCAAGCTCGCCATTCTGTCGCAAGGCGACAAAGCGCTTCTGAATATCTATCACGTGATGGCTGTGAATCCCGAGAAATTCAGCAAGGTGAATGCCGCGGGCGCCAAGGCGTTCGTTGAATTCATGGTCGCGCCGGAAACCCAGAAGCTGATAGGCGAATTCGGCAAGAGCAAGTACGGAGAGCCGCTTTTCTTCCCCGATGCCGGGAAGAAACTGTAGTTGCCGATTATACGGAAACCGGGAGAGCGGAGCAATTGCCTCCGCTCTTTGATTTTCCGCACCATGCAGGCGGGAGAACCGTTCAATGCCGGGATAGCTGGCCGGCGCAGTCGTCGTCTCCTATGCGCTAGGCATTGTTCGGACTCATCAGCCGCACTTTCGACCAGTACCGCCCGTTTTCGACACCCGCCTCGATGGGAATTCCAAAAACTTCGCTCAGAAGTTCCCGCTTGAGTATCTCGCTTTTTTCTCCACTCGCCCGGCAACGACCGGATTTGAGCATGAACACGTGAGTAAAGGCCGGGATGATCTCCTGCAGGTGATGCGTCACCAGGATCATGGTCGGGCCGTCGGGCGAGCGGCCGAGATTTTCCAGCGTCGAAAGCAGGTGTTCCCTGGAGACAAGGTCAAGCCCCCCGCAGGGTTCGTCCAGGATCAGGAGCTGAGGCTTGTGGATGAGGGCCCGGGCGATGAGCAGCCTCTGCTTTTCGCCCTGAGAGAGCACCGCGTAGGTGGAGTCCAGTATTTTCCCGCATTCCAGCCGTTCGGCAAGCTTTACCGCCTCTTCGTAATCACTGGCAACGGGCTTGTCGTAAATCCCGAGCGTGGCGAATTTTCCGCTGACGATGAAATCCAGAGGCTTCTGTGAGGGCGGGATCTGGGCCTGGAGAAACGATCCGACCCAGCCGATCCTTTTCCTGAGTTCGCGCAGGTCCACCTCGCCGAACCGCTTCCCCAGCACGATGACTTCACCCGAGGTGGGCCAGAGATATCCGGCAAGGAGCTGCAACAGGGTCGTTTTCCCCGAACCGTTTGCTCCGAGCACAGCCCAGTGTTCACCGGGGCGGATATCCCAGGATATGCGATCGAGGATGACCCGCCTGTTCCTGACGAATTTGATTTCCTTAAGACTGATCCAAGAATTTTCCATCGTTTTTCCGTTAAGTTAAAGCAAAAGAACAACGAAAAGCAAATCCCCGAAAGCACCGGGGATTTTGAGAAATATGTGTTGTCCGCCCTGAATCCGTGGGCCTCGGGCCCTTTGTTCTCAGCCTTTGAAAGACTCCCACGTAAGGACCGCTTTTCCAAAATGCTCGCCCCCCTTGAGGTAGAGGTGCGCCTTTTCCACGTCCTCGATGGGAAAAACGCGGTCTATGATCGGCTTCACTCTGCCCGAGCGCAGGAGCGGATGGACGGTTTCGATAAATCCCTTCGTTATCACGGCTTTTTCGGCCCTGGACTGGGTCCGCAGAACGGAGCCGATTATCCGGAGCCGTTTCGAGACAACCTGCGCAAGGTTGATCTCGGCGGTTGTTCCGCCCATCAAACCTATGATCACGAGCCTGCCGCGGGATTTCAGGATGTCGAGGTGTTTTTTCAGGTACGCTCCCCCGATCCAGTCCAGCACGACATCAACCCCCTTGCCGTCCGTGATCTCGCGGACTCGCCCGGCAAAGTCCTCTTCCTTGTAGACGATTCCGGCGGCAGCTCCCAGCCGCAGCGCGCCTTCGATCTTATCCCTCGATCCCGCCGTGACGATCGAGCTTGCGCCGATAGCCGAGACGAGCTGAATCGCAGCGGTCCCCACGCCGCTTCCGGCGCCGTGGAGCAGCAGGGTCTCCCCTGCCTTCATCGCGGCAAGGACAAACAGGTTGTAATAGGCGGTAAAAAACACCTCGGCCGCCGCCGCCGCTTCCGTGAAGCTGAGATTCTCGGGAATCAGAACCAGGCTGTCCGCGGGCACCGAGGCATATCTTCCGTATCCCCCGCCGGCGGTTATCCCGAAGACCCGGTCACCGGGATTCCACCCCGAAACGTCAGGCCCGATATCGGTTACCGTACCCGCAAAGTCCAACCCGAGCACGTCCGAGGCGCCGGGAGGAGGCGGGTAAAACCCCCGCCGCTGCAGGAGGTCGGCCCGGTTGACCGAACAGGCTTCCACCTGCACGAGCACATCGCCTTCGCTCAGGGAAGGCATCGGGACACGATCCAGGTCGAGTTCGTTCCAAGCCCCTTTTTTCGCTCCCTCGCGCACTACGACCGCGGGCATTTGCATGGCGCTCATTCCAATCCTCCCTGTTGCGCAAAAGAATAGTGCTGGTTGGGTCCAGCTACGATGATATGATCGTGCACAACGATGTCCAGATCCTTCAGAAGCAATTTCAACCTCCGGGTCAGCTGCCTGTCGGCCTGCGACGGCTGCGCTCCCCCTCCGGGATGATTGTGGGCGAGAATCACGGCGGTTGCGCGATGCCTGAGGCTCGCCTCGACGATCAACCTGGGGAATACGGCCGTCCTGTTCACGCTCCCTTCCTGGATCTTCTCGACCGCTATCAGCCGGTTCTGGCTGTCAAGCGCGAGCACGCAAAAGATTTCATTGCGTTCCGTCCCAAGGAGCGCGCTCAAAAAGCCCGCGGCATCCGCGGCGCTCGTGAAGGTCTGCTCCCGTTGCCAGCGGCTGGCCTGGTACGCATCGAAGAGCCGCGGGAGAAGCCTTATCAGCACCGCCGCCTGCGCCCCGACGCCCGGACAGCGTTCGAGATCCTCCGCCGACGCGTCGAAGACGGCCGCGAGGTTGCTTCCGAAAGAAGCGAGCAGGGCCTTGGCTATCGGTTTGACGTCCCTGCGCGGTATGGCGAATGTGAGCAGCAGCTCCAGAATTTCGTGGTCGTGAAACCCGGCAAGACCGTCCATCCGGAATCTTTGGCGCAGCCTCTGCCGATGGCCTTCAAGGCCGGGCTGAACCGTCATTTCCTTTTTCGCTTCGGCTCTATCGGAGTTCCCCACTTATATCCCCGCCAATCCTTTCGCGTGCGAACACCCATAAACGCTGGACCGAGCTACTGTTTAGCTCACTTCCACATCGACCGCAAGCCCGGATCCGGCAAAAACGGCCATGCGGATTACGGTTCAAACCCCGGAGAACAGCACCCCGGCTTCATGCGCGTGCAAACGATACCGGCTGAGCGCGGGAAATCCCTTCCCGGGTGTCGGTTTTACAATCGGGCAGCAGGACAAAAAACAAATAAAGAGGCGGTTACCCGAATGGATTACCGCCTTTTCGTGCCCGTATAGGATTCGTGTGCGCTACACCACCCGCTCCGGACGCCTTCCGGGGTCACGAACGGCCGGCAGGCGTTTCGGTTGCGGCGGGCCATGCGCGATCAGGAAGACTGCTTGACCTTCTCGCTGATCTTCTGCAGCAGCGTGTCGAATGAACCGTTTGCCAAAATGGACGCAAACTGGCTCCTGTAATTTTCGACGAAACTGATCCCCTCGACCACGACATCGTAGACTTTCCAGGTGCCGCCCGCCTGCTGCATCCGGTAATTGATATCCACGCTCTTGCCGTCCTGCAGCACGGCGTGCGTTTTCACCAGAGCGTACTGTCCCTCGATTTTTTCCGAATCGTAGGAGATCTTTTCGTTTGAGCCGGTGTAGGTTTCCACGCGGTTAATATAGGTATTAAAAAGAAGCTGTTTGAAAAGCCTGGTAAATTCCTTCTGCTTTTCAGGTGGCTGCTCCTTCCACGGGCGGCCGAGGGCGCGCTTTCCCATTTCGTCGAAGTTGAAGTACTCATCGACGATATTCAGAATCTCATTCCTGCGCTCCCGAAGTGCCGGCGCCTCTCCCTTCTGGGAGGCTCGCAGTATCGACAGAGCCCTCTCCGTACCGGCCTGGATCACGCCAAGCGGGGTCGAACCCGCGGCAAAGCCCCACTGAGGGATCAGCGCCACGAGAAACAACAAAACACATCGCCACAGGAACCTGACTTTTCGCACAGGGGGTATCATAACCTTTTCTCCTTGAGATCAATTTGATCTGTTTCTCGGCATTTCAGCTCAAGCATCCCACCGGGGAAGCCTGGCAGGGGCTGGAGTATATCTCCGGCATTCCGTTTGTCAATGATCGCAACGGTAATGATTTGGTAAATACATTCCACCCCTTTTTCGGATAATGTAATACTTAAGCATGCTTCAGGATCAATGCCTGCGGACGGCGGAAAATGTCTTCGACGTTTTCCGCAATCATTCAGGGGATACGCCCTCCGTTTCCGATCGGACGTCCCGCAAAAAGCCGGCGCAACCCAACCGGCAAGGCAGGGGCCTCCGCCGATCTGTCCAGGCGATCTCCGAGCAACATGCAAAAGCTTTGCCGAGCGGGCATCAGGAGGATATGAATTTTTCAAGATCGTCCTGGAGCGAACCATCCAATCCGAATCGGGACGCAGCTTCCGGGTTCAGGATCGCGAACACGCCGGAGGCTTTCGCGCAGAGCACCCCTTTCGGATCGGTCAGAAATCCCTCCGTCGAGACCTCGCGGGAACCGTCGCTCCCAAGCAGCCTGCCCTCAACCTTCATTTCCAGGCCAACAAGAACCGGCTTCAGGAAATTCACCTCGATGGATTTGGTGACTACCAGGGTTCTCAGACGGTAGATCGCCGTCGT
>JAJFVB010000051.1 GCA_021372055.1 Desulfobacteraceae bacterium
CGATGTCGATGTCACGACCGGGAAAGTGACCGGCCTCTTCTAGAGCACGTTTTCTTAACCGGACGGCAATTGCGCGGGCGGGGGCATGCCACGCCCCCGCCGCGTGTCGCGACTATGGCCGGAGGCGGGCTTGCGGCCCGCCCCCTAAACGTTCGCCCGCTTTCATGATAATGGACATGGGAGCGCGCCCAAACGATCGGAGGTTGAAGATGCCTGCGAAACTGCTCAAAGGGGCCGAGGTCGCCAAGGAGATAAGGGCGGAGCTGAAGGCCGAGGTGGAACAGCTGCAGCAAAAGCACGGGGTCGTTCCGGGACTTGTGACGATTCTCGTCGGCGAAAATCCGGCTTCGCAAAGCTATGTAAGGGCCAAACAGAACACGGCGCACGAGCTCGGATTCCACTCGGTCCAGGACAACCAGCCGGCGGACCTGGACGAAGAGACGCTGCTCAAGCTCATCGACAAGTACAACAAGGACCCGAAAATAGACGGCATACTCGTCCAGCTCCCCCTGCCCAAGGGAGTGAACGAAAACAAGGTGCTCCTGGCCATCGATCCGGGCAAGGACGTCGATGCGTTCCACCCGGTGAACGTCGGCAAGCTGATGATCGGGGAGCCCGACTATCTTCCCTGTACTCCGGCGGGAATCCAGGAACTGCTGGTCCGTTCCGGGACGCAGATCTCCGGGGCCGAGGTGGTGGTGATCGGCAGATCGAACATCGTCGGCAAGCCGATCGCGATGATGCTGCTCCAAAAAGCGCCCGGCGCGAACGCGACCGTCACGCTCTGCCACACCCGTACCAAGGACGTCAAATGGCACGCCCAGCGGGCGGATATCCTCATCGTTGCGGCGGGCGTTGCGGAATACGTGAAGGGTGACTGGGTAAAACCGGGCGCGGTCGTTATCGATGTGGGCGTAAACGAGGTCGGAAAGACGGCGGAAGGCAAACGGATTCTCAAGGGCGACGTGGCCTTCGCCGAGGCCGCGGAGCGGGCGGGCGCAATCACGCCGGTCCCTGGCGGAGTCGGTCCCATGACCATTACGATGCTCATGAAAAACACCGTTCGCGCCTGCAAGGTGCACAACAACATCAAGTAGCGAAAAGCCAAAGGCGGACCCTACGGCGTGGGGCTCGGCCCCCACGCCGTTTTGCGGCGCGTTTCGGCCCTACCGGCGCAGACAGGCCGGATGCCCAATCTCTCTAAGCCCGTATGATCCTGGCGTCCACGACCACCATTCCTTCCGAATAAGCCAGGACCGGATTGAGGTCTATTTCGACGATTTCCGGATGCTCTTCGGCGATCGCGGACAGCCCGAGAAGCCCGTCCACCACGGCGGCCTCATCGATTGGCGGGTGTCCCCGGAAGCCCTTGAGAAGCGGCGCAGCCTTAATTTCCCGCAGCATGGCCGCGGCCTCGTCCCGCGTGAGCGGAAGGAGCCGCATGGAGATATCCCTCAAGAGCTCCACCGTGAGGCCTCCCAGACCGAACATGATCACCGGTCCGAACTGCGGGTCACGGCTCATGCCGAGCAGAAGCTCCAGGCCGGGTGTGGCCATGGCGCTCACGACCACGCCGGGAACCCGCGCCGCGGGACAATGGGCCCGGACGTCTTCCATCATTTTCTTGTAGGCCGCGCGAAGCGCCTGGGCCGACTGGATGTTCAGCCGGACGCCGCCGCAGTCCGACTTGTGAAGGATGTCGGGAGAGTCGACCTTCATCGCAACGGGAAATCCCATGCGATGAGCGAGGTGGACGGCTTTGCCCGGACTGTCGGCGGGACGGGTCAGAATGCACTCGAAGCCTTTCGATTCGAGAAACTCGAAGCATTCGTAAGTCCCCATCTGGGAGCGTCCGGAAGCCTCCGGGATCGTGAAGGAAGCCGCGGCCCCCTTGCTCTTCCGGGGGACGAGCTGGGAAAGCGCCTTGATGGCCCGCTCGGGCGTCGGAAAAACGGGCACTCCCTTTTCGTGCATCTTCCGCTTTTCGACCCTTTCGACATCGCCTCCGCCGAGGAAGACGACCAGTTCGTTCGCACCGGGAGTAACCGAGTCGGCGACATTCGGAACCGGGTCCCCGAATATGACGCCGAGGGTGTCGTAGAAGGGCCGGGCCCTGTCCATGACCTCCCTGAACATCTTCGAAGTCGCATCTCCCGTGAGATCGAGCGGGTTGGACCGTATCGCATGCCCCGGGACCACGGTTTTCAGATCGTCGGCAAGCTCGGCTGGAAGCGGCGCGGTTTCGATTCCTTCCCTCTCCGCCGTGTCGGTAGCAAGGATGGCTGCTCCGCCCGATGTCGTGATAAAGACGATCCTGTTCCCTGTGGGCGGCTTCAGGTATGCGAAAGCCTTTGAAAAATCATAGAGCTCCTCGAAGTTCTCCGCCCGGCAGACTCCATGCCTCCGGAGGAGCGAAGAGTATATGGCGTCGGCTCCGGCAAGGGATTTCGTGTGAGACTCGGCCGCGACCCGCCCTCGCGGCGTGCGGCCGGACTTCAGAATCACGAGCGGCTTGGTCAGGGATTCGAGAGTCTTCTGAAACCGGGCCGGGTCCTTGACCCCTTCGAGATAGGCGGCAATGACTTTCGTGTTCGAGTCGGCCTCGAAGTGCTCGATCAGATCGACTTCGTGAATGTCGGCCCGGTTGCCGAGTCCGGCAAAACCCGAAACCCCGAGCCCTTCTTCCGAAAACCAGTCCAGCATCGCGGCCCCGACCGTACCGCTCTGGCTGACCACGGCCACCCGCCCCTTGCGGGTGAGGAGCGGCCAGGTCGCGCACATTTGATGATACGGATTGTTCAGGCCCTGGCAGTTCGGGCCGATCAGGCGCACGCCGTGCTCGGCCGCAACCGAGGCAATCCGCTTCTGCAGTTCTTCCCCTTCGGGTCCGGCTTCGCTGAAACCGCCCGAGATCACCACCGCGCCCTTCACCCCGGCTTCGCCGCACTCCCGGATGGCGTCGGCCACGATCCTGGCCGGGATAACGACAACGGCAAGATCGATCGGTCCCGGAGCTTCCTTCAGGCTCTTCAGGCACTTGACTCCCAGGATCCGCTCCGTCTTCGGGTTGATGGGATAGAGCGCGCCGGGGTAGCCGCCCTGCACGAGGTTTTTCAATATTTCGTGACCGTATTTGCTCGGATTGTCCGAGGCGCCGATCACGGCGATACTCGCCGGGTTGAAAAAGAATCCGAGCTTCGAAGCCATATCGCCTCCTCCGGGGAAATTCCTCTTTAGGACCGACTAGCGCTGTTTCGCCTTCTCCAGCATCCGGGCGTTGAACTTGTCCGCCTGGATGATGAACCGCTCGTGGGTGGCCTCGCCGATCTTCTCGACCTCGTCGAAGGCCTCCAGCTTGAAGGTGAGCTTGCGCCCTTCGACGGAGCTCACTTCGGTTCGCACCCGGATGGACATGCCCAGGGGGGTTGCCGCGGAGTGCTTGAGGTTCATGGAAATGCCCACGGACTGTTCCCCGGGGGTGAGATGCTCGTTTATGAGTTCGGCGCAAACACGCTCCATCAACCCGCCGAGGCAGGGCGTTGCGAATACGTCCGGGAGGTTGGGATAGAATCGCCGTGCCGAATCATCGGGGGTGGAAACGACTTTCAACTCGCGGCTCATGCCTACCTGGAAAGGTGAACTCATGGAACTCCTCCTCTGGGTTATGGTCGGGAATGCGAAAAATGCAGGCGCGCAAACGCTTCGGAACGAACGGCGGTTGCCGCCGTTGAACAAATATAAACAGGAAAAGGCCGCCTGCTTTCTCAAATATGGATTAACGGCCGGGGTTCAAAGGCGGAACTGGACGAACGGGAAAAAAGAATCGGGAAAACAGCAAAGCAGGCGCACGTTCCTGGAAAGATCGGGTGAGCCGGGAGAGTAGGGCCGTAGCGAAGCGCGGCAGCTCGCTTGCGTGCTCCTCCTTTGATCCGGGCCGCGAAAGGGTCTCCGAGCCCGGTGTGAAGACAATTACATGTTTCTCAGATGCGGTCAAACCAAATTTGAACAATTTGACAACGGGTAAGGTCCTGCTTACTTTCCACAGTCGTCGTATTCCCCAATCACCGCCTCCGCTTCCACCAAACGGCGGGTGCATGAACGAAACGCGTCTGTGCGCAATACCCAAAACCCTGATCAAGGAGGAGACATGTCCAAGACCGAGAAAGACCTCATGGATGCTTTCGCGGGCGAGTCTCAGGCAAACCGGAGATACCTCGGTTTCGCCCAGAGGGCCGAAGATGAGAACCTGAGCGGCGTTGCCAAACTCTTCAGGGCGGTTGCCCAAGCCGAAACGATTCATGCGCTCAAGCACATGCGCACGGCAGGAAAGGTGAAGACCACGAAGGAGAACCTTGAAGAGGCTATTTCGGGCGAAACGCACGAGTACACCAAAATGTATCCTCAGATGATAGAAAACGCGAAGGAAGAGGGCCACAGAGCCGCCCAAATCGCCTTTGAGTACGTCAACAAAGTTGAAGAACTCCACTCGCAGCTTTTCAAAAAAGCTCTGGCCGACCCCGCGAACTTTCCCGTCCAGGATTATTGGATCTGCAGGGTCTGCGGTCACACCGCGGAAGGTCACGCCCCGGATACCTGCCCGATCTGCGGAGCGAACAAAAAGGCCTTCGACAAGGCGGAGCCCTGAGCGGGGGCGGTAAGACCTACGGGCGGGGGAATCCATCTCCCGCCTTTTTTTTGCCTCCGGGAATGTGGCTTAAAATCCGCGAAAATAATCCGGACCAGTTGAACAAAGGCGGGAAGTTTTGTACATAGTGTGTGTGCCGGATGCAATCGGCGGAAAGTCTACCATGAACGGAGCCGCGGAGATGAGGCGCGTCCCTTTCGAGACAGGAGAGATCGGCCTTCTGGCCCTGGCAATAGATATTTCTGAAGATCTGATAAGCGATTGCTATAAGATTTCGACTTCCGAATGGAAGCGCTACAGGTATGATATCCAGAGCTTAAAGGATCTGCACGCCGAAGAAGTCACCGATATCGCGTTCGCTCAAATCCGGCGGTATGTGAGACTGCCGGGCGAGAGGACGCGGGGGAGCGAGCCGGGAGATTTTTTCAAGATCTGCATCCAGGACCATGTGATACGTAAGGCCGTGAACCGGGACCCTCATATCGAGTTGCTGCCGCTCACAACCTATATCGTGATTCACGAGTTGATCCACGTGGTTCGCTTTGCGAAATTCGTGCAGCGGTTCGACAGCACCAGCGTCGAACAGGAAGCCGAGGAAATGCGCGTCCATGCCCTTACCTACGACCTCCTGCACAAGTCGCCGATTCGCGGTCTGCCCGAGGTGCTTGCGGCATTTCACGACTGCCGGACTATGGAGAATTTTTTGCCGACCGAGAAATCCTGATGCTCCTATAACCCTTAAGGGCCGGCAAACCGGCCCGGGAATGACGGAAGATCCAAAATGGACGCAAAAATCAGCAGGGAAGAAGTCCGGCACGTGGCAAACCTTGCCCGGCTCGATCTGTCGGAAGCCGAGCAAGAGCGCATGACCGGCCAGATGAACGGGATCCTCAGCTATATGGAAAAGCTCAATGAGCTCGATACGACCGGGATTTCCGCCATGACCCACGCAATAGAGCTTCAGAACGTGTTCCGGCCCGACCGGGTTTGCCCTTCGCTTGACCGCAAGGAGGCCCTGCAAAATGCCCCGGGTTCGGACGGAATCAACTTCGTTGTTCCCAAGGTAATCTAGCACCCACGAACACTTTTGCGGGCCGCCCGAAGGCGCTTGACTTCATCGCAAAGAGGCGGAAAAGGCCGATCCACATGACATTGCACTCTCTTTCCATGCACGAGATCCACGACCTGCTCCTGGCCCGAAAAGCCGGTGCGGTTGAGGTTGTTTCCGCCTTCCTCCAACGGATGGAAGCGGTGGAGCCCAAGGTGAACGCATACATAAGCACTCTTGGCGAAAGGGCGCTCGATGAGGCAAAGCTCTTCGACGAAGGCAAAAAAGACTTCGCCTCTTCGGCTCTTGCGGGCGTGCCCATCGCCATCAAGGACGTGATCTGCGTCCGGGGCATCCGCACCACGTGCGGTTCCCGCATTCTCGAAAATTTTGTTCCTCCCTACGACGCAACCGTCGCCCGCAAGCTCGACGATGCCGGAATGATCCTTATCGGCAAGACGAACATGGATGAGTTTGCCATGGGGTCCTCGACGGAGAACTCCGCGTTCGCAAAGACCCGGAACCCGTGGAACCTCGAGTGTGTGCCCGGCGGATCGAGCGGCGGTTCGGCGGCCGCGGTGGCGGCGGATCTGTGCGCCGGGTCTCTCGGGACCGACACGGGGGGATCGATCCGGCAGCCGGCATCGTTTTGCGGCGTGGTCGGCATGAAGCCGACCTACGGGCGGGTGTCGCGATTCGGACTCGTGGCCTTTGCCTCCTCGCTCGACCAGATCGGACCGATTACAAAAGACGTCGAGGACGCGGCAATGCTTCTTCAGACCATCGCCGGACACGATCCGCGCGACTCGACCTCGGTCAATCTTCCCGTTCCGGACTACAGGTCGACGCTGCGAGACTCTATCCGAGGTCTGCGGCTCGGGATCCCGAGGGAATATTTCATCGAGGGCACGGCACCCGAGGTTGTCTCCGCCGTGCGCAAGGCCATCGATACGTACCGGGAGCTGGGTGCGAGCCTTGTCGACATCTCCCTGCCGCATACCGAATACGGAATTGCCGCCTACTACATAATCGCCCCGGCGGAAGCATCGTCCAACCTTGCCCGTTACGACGGCGTCAAGTACGGCCACCGCGTGGAAGGCGCAAAGGACCTGATGGAAATGTACCGGCGCAGCCGTTCGGAGGGTTTCGGAGCAGAGGTGAAGCGCCGCATCATGCTCGGGACTTACGTGCTCTCGGCGGGGTACTACGATGCCTACTACAAGAAAGCGTCTCAGGTGAGGACGCTCATCAGGAAGGACTTCCTCGACGCTTTCGAAAAGTGCGATGCCATCGTCGCCCCGGTGTCGCCTATCCCGGCTTTCCGGATCGGCGAAAAAGCCGAGGACCCTCTGCAGATGTACCTAAGCGATGTATTCACCCTCCCGGCAAGCCTGGCCGGAATTCCCGGAATTTCGGTCGTGTGCGGGTTCACATCGGAGAGGCTGCCGATCGGGCTGCAGATCCTGGGTCCGCACTTCCGCGAGGAGGTGGTCCTCAGGGTGGCTCACCAGTTCGAGCAGGCAACGCCGTTTCACCGCGAAAAGCCGCCGATCGGGTGATCGCAAACTGATACCAAGCTTTCAGACCGTGGGGAGCCTGCTCCCCGCACCCCACACGCAGCTGCGCTGCTCATTTTGGCGCTTGCGGCGGGTAGAAATCCCGAGGGGGCGCGGGGGGAAATCATTTCCCCCGCTCATTTCCCTAGTTGCGGGCCTCAGTGCACGGAGCCTTCCGTCTTCGAGCGTATCCTGTGCCACAGCGCGAAGGATGCTTCCTTGACGGCTTCGAGCAATTCTCTGATCGCTCGCGGAAGCTCTTCCTCGTTTGCGCCCTTCACGAGTTGGAACTCGGTGATCTTTACCGACCGGTTATCCGCGATTCCGTTCAGGATCTTCTGGCTTTCCTTGTCCGTTGAAAGATCCACGCCCTGGGAAAAGAGGAAATTGATCAACTCGCCCCCGTCCGTGACGATGAAGAGATCCTCTCGCTCGCCCACCCTGCGGATGTGGATTTCAATTCGTTCGTTATTGGGCAACTGCCAGTCGCTTATGACAAGAAAGCCCCCGCCCGTCGGCATTACGTCCCAGCCCTTGAAAAAATCTTCCGTAAGTCCTTCGAGAATTTCCCTCTCATCCATTTCCGCCTCCTGATAAATGACCGGGCCAACGCTCAGCCGGGCAATTGCCACATTATGAAACGCGAGTGCATTTGTATAAGCTTATGCGGTCAAATGTCAATCAAGAGACCCTGAGGGCGCGCGGCAAATGCCCGGTTTCCGGTGCGCAGGCTTGCACGGTGCTCTCTGGCTGAATATTCGAAAGTATCCGGAGGCGGCTCAAAAGAGGCGAGCGACTCAGGCAGTGCGCATCTCGGTGCGGTGACATTCAGCAGCCCAAGTCCTGCCGATGCAATCCTTCGAGTGGCATTCCCTTCGCTTGATAACCAGAATAGGGAAGGAAGACAAATGTCATGATAATCTATCCTGGCATATTCGTCCTTGCAGGATTTTCATATTCAAATCTATTTGTATTCTCGTTTACATGATTCGAAATTGATAGTTTATATTGATAAACTCGAAATATGACTTCAAAATTGCCATCTCTCCCTCCCGCCCCAAAAAGGTTCGGGAAGGAGATTGCAACTCGTGCAGAGAGTGGATGCAATAACGAACAAAGTAGTACTAATTTACATATTTCTTAGCGAATTCATTATAGAGTCTGCTCAGTTCCTTAGCCCTTCTTTCGCACTCGTCAATGGCCATGGTCCGACAGCTGTAATTCAGAAGGTCCTTCATATGGCGGCAGTTCTCTTCCATAAAGAGAATAGTGCCGTCTTCCTTTATTTCTTCAATGCCTTCCAGCCGCTGATTCTCGATGTTGATCCTCAGCGCTTCATCGAACGAGATTTCCTTTGGAAGCGCCAGTTCTGCGCCGTTGGAGCCCAAGCGCACCGGATACCCCCCTATTAAGCCCGATGGGCCCGCAGCATGAACGATTTCCTTTGTGTCGTGCAGCAGTGCCAGGATCTTCTGAACGGCGGAAGAGGCAACCATGTAATGGCCGTCGGGACGGCCCGGCCTTTTGGCACTGACCGGCACATCCCGGAGAAGATCGTCCGTATTGAGGTTCTTTGTGACGTCGTTTCCGTCAACAAGCACCTTCAGATAGTATGGAGCCCCGCCCGTATGGCCTTCCCTGACGACCCAGTACTCGGCATAGTGATGCATCACAAGCAGCGGGCAGACGCTCCGCATCGGGACTTTCAGCTTTTCCGATACGACTTTCCGGAGCTGCGGAACAACCAACTCCAGGTTGCCGATGCCGGCGGCGGGGCCCATGCCCACCCTGGCAAGCGCCGGGTTCACGGCATCCGGGTAAGACCCGTTTACGACCGACGTATCGATTCCCGCTTTTTTCACCGCTTGCATGAGCTTATATGCGAGGGTCAGGTGCATGGGGAGCCACAATCCGAAACCGATCTTCTGGAATTTTTTGTGAATTTCTTTGGGGAGCAGTTCCACTACCCAGTAGGACTGCAGGCTGGTGCTGTTGAAAATGACCGAGGGGGTGATGTCGGCCAGTGTCCGAGCTGTCCCGTCTATGTCGGCAAGATCCACTTTCACGAAATCGATATCGGGATAGGACCCTTCGAGCTGCGCTCCGAAGTTGGCATTATTCGCCTTCTGCCGCCCGTAGACATCGTTTAGATCCGCCGCGACAATCCGGCCGATTCCCGGTCTTCTGGCGAGGATTTCCAATGCTTTGCCGCCAACTTCACCCATGCCGACGATCATGATTGTGCCGTTGCCCATTGAACCCATCTCCTTGAAAAAGCAAATCCGTGAATACACCTCGGAAACTCCGATGGCGCCTCAAGCAGCTTCCCCTTTTCTCAGTATGTGAACATCCCGGGATATCTTCATGCTTATCCTCTGGCCGTCACTGAATACCCCGCATTCCCTTGGGTTGTACTGCTCCACGATGAGCTTGCTCTCCCCGATACTGACGTTGTATTTGACGATCGACCCCGTATACATGGCGTCAATGACCTGTCCCACGAGCTGTCCGTTTCCATCCGGTGCTTTGCCGGTGCACCCCGCCGGCGATTGCGAGGCACAGATCGTAATGTGCTCGGGCCTGACGATGAGCTTTACCGCCTCACCGGTTTGAAAGTCTCCTCCATTCGAGAATACTTCCAGGGGGCCCAGTTGCGTGGAAACCCGGATGATGCCCTGTGTGCCATTGAC
The DNA here is from genome assembly GCA_021372055.1 of Desulfobacteraceae bacterium. Lineage (GTDB taxonomy): Bacteria > Desulfobacterota > Syntrophobacteria > Syntrophobacterales > Syntrophobacteraceae > SbD1. The sequence continues at coordinate 9,940 of JAJFVB010000051.1, forward strand.
CGACTGGACGTTTCCCTCCAGAGGATTGACATGCCCGACAAAACCCGCGATGAATTCGGTTGCCGGCCTGTCATAGATCTCGGTGGGAGACCCCAGCTGCTCCACGAGCCCTCCGGTCATTATCATCACCCGGCTCGATATGCTCATCGCCTCTTCGCGGTCATGCGTGACGAATATAACGGTGAGGCCGAGCTGCTTCTGGATTCTTTTGATCTCAGCCCGCATGGTGACACGCAGGTTGGCATCGAGGTTCGAGAGCGGCTCATCGAGCAGAAGGATCTTCGGATTGAGGCTGAGAGCCCTTGCAAGAGCAACACGCTGCTGCTGGCCTCCACTCAGCTGGTCAATCCTCCTTTTCCCCAAACCGGGCAGATGCACCAATCCCAGGAGCTCTTCGACCCGGTCCCGGATTTGCGCCTTCGATTGCCCCAGAATTTTCAGCCCGTAACCGACATTGCTCTCGACGGAAAGGTGAGGGAAAAGGGCATAATTCTGGAACACCATGCCTGTCCCGCGTTTGTGGGGGACGTCGTCATTGACGATTTTTCCATCCAAAATGATCTGACCGCTGTCAAGCTTGGTAAATCCAGCGATCGATCTCAGGAGCGTGGACTTTCCACACCCGCTCGGCCCAATGAACGAAACCAGTTCTCCTTTTTCTATCTCGGCGTTAAGGCCCTTGATAATGGCGTGGTCCCCGTAGGACTTGCGGATATTCTTCAGGACGAGAAACGATGCAGCGCTCGGTGCCATCTTATCACCACCTCCAGTTTATTCTTAAGAGATACGCTCCGGTCGAATTAGACATTCTTGAATCCCAAACACCGAGTAACGGCCTTGAGAATCCCCAGGCTCAGGAACACGCTGAGAATCAAAAACAGGGACAACGCGCACGCCTGCCCGATCCGCCCTTCGTTTGCGAGCTGGAAAATGGCAAGCGGAGCCAGGTTGTACCTCGGGGCAGCCACGAAGATCACTGCGCTGAGGGTATTCATGCTGTAGATGAAGGAGTAAACCATGCCCCCGAAGAATGCCGTGAACATGAGGGGAAGCACTACTTTCATGAAAGTCCGGACCGAACCGGCCCCGAGATTGTGCGACGCTTCCTCGATGGACTTGTCTATCTGGTAGAGCTTGGCCATTCCCGCTTCGACGGAAACCGCGAGTGTTCTCACGATCATGCTGAGCACGATGATGCTCATCGTCCCGACCAGGGCCAGCGGAGGATTGTTGAAAGCAATGATAAAGCCGATGCCGATGATGGTCCCGGGTACGGCAAATCCCGACAGGCTGATGAATTCCAGCAGCATCTTGCCCGGCACGGTTTTCCTCACGAGGATGAAGGCGAGAATGGTGCCTGCAACAGTGCCGATTACAGAAGAATAAAACGAGGTTTCAATGCTGTTTTTGAGCGCGAATATGCTGCTCGCCACACTGAAGTGCGCCAACGTAAATGTGTTGTTTATGCCGATGATCCTTGTGAAGGCACCGCCGATTATGACGGCGAATATCGTGAGAATGGCAAGGGAGGTGACGATGCAGATGATCAGCATCGGGACCTTGACAAGAGGGTGAACCGGATGTTCCTCGCGGGCCATCGGCGCCCCTCCGATTGTCTTGAACTTGTCTTCATGCACCACGTACCTGTGCAGGTAGTAAAGAACCAGGCTCGGCACCAGCAACATGACCGAATAGACACTGGCCATTCCGAGATCGTTTTGGCCTATGACCAGCAGGTAGCTTTCCGTTGCCAGGAACGGCACCCCCCCGCCGATGAGCGAAGGGTTGCCGAAATCGGCCAGGGAGAGAATGAAGACCATGAGACCCGCCTTGAGTATGCCGGGGAGGCACAGGGGCACGGTGACGGTCCCGAGTGTCCTCAGCTGGCTCCCGCCAAGACTTGCGGCCGCCTCATCCAGGTTCGGGTTGAGCGAGGCCATTACACTGTCGATCATGATGAAAGCGAGCGGGATGAAGTGCAGCACCTGGGCGATAATGACTCCCGGCCACCCGAACAGGCTCATTTCTATGCCAAAGAACTTCGAGATTATTCCGTTGCGTCCGCCGAGGATGATGAGGGCGAGTGCAAACACAAACGGAGGGGTCACGAAGGGCAGAATCGCATTCAACCGGAAGAAGGTGCGCAGGGGCCTTGGGCCTTTCCTCGCCATGAAGGCAAACGCAAAGGCGAGAAACGTCGTAATGGGCGTTGCAATGCAGGCAAGGAGCACGCTGTTGAAAAAGCAGCGCAGATGAAACCCCCCGCTGAAGAACTGTGAATAATCAGAGAGGGTGAAGACTCCATCGGGATAGAGACTCTTTATGAGTACCATCGCGATGGGATATACGATGAATAGCAACATGCCGCACACAATGAATACCGTGGTGATCGCAACCACCGGCTCTTTGGCGAGATCCGCAAAGCCGGCTTTGAGTCCATTGAGGCAGCCCAAACTGTTTCGGCCCGGCATACCCGCAAAACCGGGTGTATCGGTACCTTTTATGCCCACTCCAGTGTCCATGAATCGAATCCTCTAACGGGATGCTGCAAAGAGGAAGCGGACCTCCTCGTCATTTTTTCAAAATTCCTGGCTTTCAGACCGTGGGGAGCCGGCTCCCCACCCCCACACGCAGCTGCGCTGCTCATTTCGGCGCTTGCGGCGGGCCGAACCCGAGGGGGCGCGGGGGAAATCATTTCCCCCGCTCTTTTCCATTAGTTCTATCTTGAACGCAGTTCCCCATTTTCAGTGCCCTGCGGAGGCGTGGCCCTGCCCGGGGGGGCGGGATTTCATTTGATAAGCCCGGTCAGGGCCCAGCCTCTCAGGATATGCAGCCCCTCGCGACTTCGGGACTGCAGGTAGTTGGCCGCAGTGCGTCGGCTTACTTCCCGGAAAACTTTTCCTGCCACTTCTTCTGAAGCCTTGCCTTGTTCTCGACAATGAATTCCGGGGTGAAGTCTTTCTGAAGGGTTATCTTTCCAAAGGTTTTCTCCAAGGCCACCGCTTCAGGATTAGCGACGATCGGCCGGTACGTGCCTATCAAATTCTGGCATTTCAGAGAGCCGATGTAATCGATCACTTTCTTGCAGGCGGCCAGCCTTTCCGGGTCCTTGGTGCTGGCAAAGATAACGTTGGTTGTGAGGAGGTATGGAACACCTTCTTTGGGAATCGCGAGAGCTATCGGAAAGCCCTCGGAAATCCTGGCGTAGGCGCTGGTCGAATCCGTTATTCCGAATGCCGCTTCCCCCCGGGCAACCAGGAGCGCAGGCGCCCCGCCCGATTTGGCATACTGAGCAACATTCTTATGAAGCTTTTCCATGTACTCGAACGCCTTGTCCTCGCCCATCTGCTTGACGAGCCCAAGGACGACGAGATAGGCGGAAGACGATGTCATGGGGTCGGGCATGACGATTTCCCCCTTCCACCTGGGATCGGTCAAATCCTCCCAGCTGGTGGGCATGGGGAGCCCTTTTTTCTTAAGGATATCGGTGTTCACAATGGGCATGGCGGTCCACAGCGAATCCGCGTAGTAGTAACCATCCTTGTCTTTGAAGCCTGCGGGGATCTTCTCCCAGGTCTTCGACTTATAGGGTTGGAGAAGTCCCAGCTTTTTCAGTTCCATGGCCTGTTCCAGGTTTACGCCAATCGACATGTCGGCCTGGATGTTGGGCGCCTCCGAACTTATTCTGGTCCACATGACGCCACCGCCCATGGAGAGGTTGGAAACGTTGATCTTCAGGTCTTTTGCTATCTCCTCGCAAAGAGGGTCCATCATCACTTTGTCGTTCACCGAATACGAGGAAATCGTCTGTGCCGGACAGACCGATGCACCCATCACAAGTGCCAGGGAGAAAATGATCATGACGTGAATCTGTCTTTGCAGCGATCTGATTCTCATTTCCAGTCTCCTCCATTCGTCAGTGGCCTATGTTCGAAATTCATGCTCGTTTGGCGGATAATATCCGAAAACATGAAAATGCTATGACAGAAGTGTCCTATATGTTCTCTTCCCCTCCGGAAGCGTTGCATCTTACCAAAAATACCGGCCCCTCAGGCTTATTTCGAGCAGGCCGGTCCATTCGTGCTTTCACCGGTTAACAAAAGTCAATGCAAGCTCCGATTCCCTTCGTTCTCGCCATTTCGTAAATCATCTTGCCCATGGACATGTCCTCAATGGCAAGACCGCAGGTTATGGCGATGATTTTTTCCTTGCTGTTTTCACGCCCTGTCTTGATTCCCGCGAGTATTTCCCCGAGTTCGGCATGGTAGTGCGGAAGGTCCCCGTAGAAACCGTTGTCCTCCATCCCGTAAGCCCTGGTTTGAGGCCAATCGTCGACCACAAGCTTGTCGGCCGCGAAAAAAGCTTCATTTTTCCACCCCCGATGGTGGATAAGAATGCCAAGGTCCCCCTCCCGCAGCCATTCCGGCAAGACGAAGGGTTTATCCACGAAGCTGGTGGCAGTAACCATGATATCGGCCGGTTCCAGGGCATCCCGGGCATCCTTTGCCGCAATGATCCGCCTCCCGGTCTCCCGGCCCATCTCTTCTACGAAATTGGCAATTGCACCCGGGTTTATATCGTATATTCTGATTTCCTCAATTCCGGGCAGCAGTTCCAGAACGGCTCTCAGGCAGAACCTGCCCTGCACGCCCGCTCCAACGAGGCCCATTATCGCGGCATCCGGCTTTGCACAGGCCTGTGCCGCGAGCCCGGCAACTCCCGCCGTTCTCATGGCAGTGATCCAGGATGCCTCCATGATGGCCAGAGGAACACCCGTTTCATCGTCATTGATAATGAGCGTTCCCATAATGTAGGGAAGCGCCTTCTCGGGGTTGCCGGGGAACCCGGAAACCCACTTTATCCCCAGCGCCTCGAGCTTGGGCACGTATGCGGGCATGGCATTGCAGTGAGCCCCTTTTACCTTCTGGGGGTGGATGCCGAATTTGGGCGGCATGAGGACAGATTTCTTTCCATGCTCGACAAGGGCTTCCCTTATGGCGCGGTATGTGTCTGCAAAGGTGATGTTGAGACTGTGGATGTCCTTTGCGGTGAGCACTATTGTCTTTCCGGCACTCATGATATGAGCCTCCATAAATTTGAAAAGTGACGATGACAGATAACCTGTTGAACAGAGAAAGGTGGTGCGGCGCCAAAGCTACTCATCGACCGGCCGATTCGGGAAAACACATCCGAGAGCGTGGGTACAGGGAAACGCCGGGAACCAGGCTCAGGGAGAAACCGCGCTTGCAACACAGACATAATTCCTCCATAATGCGCTTTGCAGTATAAAATATGTCGACGATGTGTATACACGGTTGCATACAATGATAAACCGTGTTATTTGTCAAGCGAAAAAATCGGGACAACCCTCGTTTGTTTCAATCGCAATCGGGGCCTGTGGGAAGGGGAAATCATGCGTTCGCAAATCTATGACATCTTGAGGGACCGGATCATCAAGGGCTATTACAAGCCTGGCGAATCTCTGAGTGAGTTGAAGCTCGCGAAGGAATTCAAGGTGAGCCGCACGCCGGTGCGAGAGGCCCTCATCGGGCTCTCCGCGGAGGAGAATTTCGTAACGATCGTCCCGAATCTGGGTGCCCGCGTTTCCGACATCAACCTGAGGGATTTTCAGTACATTCTCGAGGTCCGGCTCATGCTCGAGCGTGGCATCGCGCGATTGGCGGCGCACAATGTCCTTGAGCGGGACATCGCCGATCTGGAAAACCTCATGGCGAGGATGGAGCAAATGACCGAGGACAACGTCCTCGAGCTCATAGAGTGCGACAAACAGTTCCACCAACTCATGGTCCAAGCCACCCAGAATCCGTTTCTCGCCAAGTACGCTTCCACCGTGCTCGATCAGTTCAACCGGCTCCAGAACCTCATGCAAATCAAGCCGAACCGGATGCAGGCGGACATGCCGGTGGTGATTGCAGCCCTGAAAGAAAATGATGCGGATAAACTGGAGAAGCTCCTCCTGAGGCACGTCGAGAATTTTGTGACAAAGGTAAAGAACCTGTTCCACATTGGCACGTATGCTTAAGAACCGGAAAAATGGAGGTAAGGTATGCTGTTTCGAGGCGGTAACAACATCTATGGGATTCCCATCGGCATTTTGTGCCTTGAGTCGTACTACACCAAGGTAGTCGGACATATCAAGAACGCCACAACATTCAATTTTCCCGTAACCTACAAGGTGGTGAAGGGAGCAACTCCCGAGCGGGTGGTGAACCTTGCGGACCGCAGCCTTCTTGATTCTTTTATCGAAGCGGCCAGGGAACTCGAGGAAGAGGGAGTAAAGGCCATTACCGGAAGCTGTGGGTTTCTCGTGATATTCCAGAAGGAATTGGCCGACTCGGTTGGCGTTCCGGTCTTCGTGTCAAGCCTTATCCAGGTTCCCCTGGTCCACCGGATGCTCAGGAGCGACCAAAAGGTGGGGCTGCTCGTTGCGAAAAAAGCATCTCTTACGGCGGAGCACCTGAGAGCCGTGGGAGCTGATTCGGTTCCTGTCTGTGTCGCCGGCATGGATCGGCATCAGGAGTTTTGTGACGTAATCATTGAAAGAAAACGAAAAGAGCTCGATTTGTCAAAACTTGAAGGCGAGGTGCTCTCCGAGGTGGACGTGCTTGCCCGGGAAAATCCCGACATGGGCGCGCTCGTAATCGAATGCACCGACCTGCCTCCCTTCGCCAGTCTCATTCAGGAACGCCTCGGGGTCCCGGTTTTTGACATCATCACACTTACGAACATGGTTTCCCAGGCCGTGAGTGGAAAACCAAGGGGCACGATTTGACCGTATGGACCGTTTTTGGGGGGCGGGTCATAATTGGCGGGACTGTCAGGGGGAAAAAAGGGCGGCAAACGCCATATCCTCGTGGACGGCCGTGGTGTCCTGCCGTCGATAGTCGTAACAGGGGCAAACAGGCATGACGCCACCCAACTTGAGGTTGTCCTCGATGAGATCAGGATTTGCCGTCCGGATGACACTCTGCGGCACCTCTGCGCAGATAAAGGCTACGCTAACCGCATTAAATCTTGCGATAGTCAATGGCGAGAACCGGGGTGGTCATATGCTGCACGGTCCGGATCGACTCGATGGACGGCCTCGGGTGGCGGAGGTCAAATTCGGGACGTCGGCAATGCGGCAAGGAAAGGTTTGCAGATCAGGAGCAGGGAAAAGAGTAAAAGCAGGATAAGAATGATTCACCGGTTGAGCCATCCCTCGCAGGCGGAGCCCAGGCATACGCCTGCGAGGGATGGAAGTGATATGGCCCAGGACCCTGGAGTCGATAAGCCCTCCCATGGCGTGTGAAACCGCAATACCAAGACCCACCAGGAAGGAGAAGCCGCTCATCGCGGACTTGGCGACTTCGATACTGAAGGGTTGAACTGAAAAATACAACACCACAGGCGGCCCGAACGCCCCGATGCTTCCTCCAGGCAGACCCGAGGAAAAACCGGCGGCATAGCCCCAAGGTCTTCCGAATTTTCGAGTGTCTTCCCCGCCGAACAGCGAATGAAGGCAAAACAGGCCTAGCCCGGAAAATTCATAATAGTGCTTGAAAAAAGGAACGGACATCCTGTAACGTGCTGACTTGACAAGAGAAAACACGAAACAAAAAGGACGTCCGTTGAGAACACTCTGTCATAATCAACTCTTTTCTGCAAACCTTGGTTCACGCTCTTTCAACCAAGCCATCAAGGCTGGGGAACTGCTCGCCCTGAAGCTGGGACTGCTCCAGGCCGCACCCGAGAAAGAGCGGCTTCTGTCCGAGGTTGCCGCCGAGTGGTTGGGCCTTAACAAGCAGCGATGGTCAGACACTACTCACGAGCGATACGCTCAGATCGTGAGGGACTTCATCAACCCGAGACTTGGATTTCTTACATTGTCCAGGATTACCAGGGCAAAGGTGCGGGAGGTTCTGACTGAAACCGCGAAGATCAGGGCCGCAAAAACGGTTGAACTCGCGCATGCCGTCATAAGCGGCATCTTCACCGAAGCAATTGATCTCGGCTACACCAATGAGAATCCGGCAACCGGGTTGCTCAGGAAGATTCTGCCCCCAAAGCGGAAGCGGAATCAGACCCGTCCGGACCCGTTCTCGATGGCTGACCGTGATCTTATGCTTGAGGCCGCCCGGAAGCACCTTCCAGGAAGTTACGCTCTGATTCTGGAGACGCTGGCCTTCACGGGAATGCGTCTGGGTGAGTGCCTGGCTATGCGCCGCGATCATCTTGACCTCGCCAATAATCAGTACTTCGTTTGCGAGTCAATTCGGCGTGACAAGCTGGGACCACCCAAGAATGGAACCAGACTCATTGACGTGCCGGAATTCATGACGAAGAGGCTCGCCGCTCATGTAACCGCCATGCGCAAGGAGGCGCTTGAAAAGGGAGGTTATGTTGCCTTCCTTTTCCCAGGCATTCAGCAGAACGCGGTTCGACTCGTGTTGAAGCGTGCCTGTCCCGCAGTCCCGCCCTTGACCTTGTTGAATAAAAAATCCCGCTTGCAGCTACAAGCGGGACAATTTACTAATTTAGCGGTATTTTATTAACAATTTAAACTACTTATGCCGAAGGCCGGACTCGAACCGGCACGGGTCTCCCCACCACCCCCTCAAGATGGCGTGTCTACCAAGTTCCACCACTTCGGCAGCGAAAGGCATTATAGACAAGCCAAATCCCTTTGGCAACCCTCTATTGCGCTGCATGTTCGAAAATCCTGCGCCCGGCTTGTTGCGGCCGGGAAGGTGCGGAGCGACAGGCCATTGCCCGGATCAGCCGTTATGGAAAAGCGGTTCACAATCGTGTATGATTTCGGCTTGAGAGTTCCAATTCCACCCAGCGAGCATGAGGCTTAATATGACGACGCAAAAGACACCCGAATCCTCCCCGGACCGTATAATCGATGAGGTCAAACGCATCCGCGAGCAGCGCGAGAAGAGCTATCGGGAACGAGCCATGAAGCTTTTCCCCCCGGTTTGCGCTCGCTGCGGGCGGGAGTTTACCGGCAAAAGGCTTCGAGAGCTCACCGTCCACCACAAGGATCACAACCACGACAATAATCCTCCCGACGGAAGCAACTGGGAACTCCTCTGTCTTTTCTGCCATGACAACGAGCACTCGAAAGATCTCACCTCCGAGCATCTCGACGAACCGGCGCGGGAGGAAATACAGAAGCCGACAACCACATTTCGGCCCTTCGCCGGCCTCGAGGGTCTGCTGAAAAAAAAATAAGCTCTCTTGTGGTTGCCGCATTCGCTCAGTGCGCACCCCCCCGCCCTCCTTTGGCCGAAACGGCCTTGGATCGTATCGGAGAACATTGAGCCCGCACAGCCCCAGCGAAACCAAGGGAGCCAGGTGATGAGCAGTGATGAATACACTGGCAGGAGCTACTTCAGCTCGTAGGACACCAACTCCCACGATACGGTATTGTTGGCATCCGTGCGCTTAATGATCTTCTTTGCATCGGGAGAATACCAGTAATAAGCGGTTCCAAACCAGCCGCTCCTGGCCCTGGGATATTTCTCGCACGACAGGTTTCTTTGGTATTGCTTTATTTTGAAAGCCTTGAACGTTCCCGCCGGTACGGTGACGTCCTCAATACCCTCTACTGTCATGTCGTTGGAATACTTGTCAAGATGTGCATCTCCGTCGTGATCGGTCCTCATGTCGCCGGTTCGATTTCCGGTCATACCTGCGAAAACTAGAGAGGCCTTGTTGAAGCGATGCGAAGGAAGGAAAAGATCTTGCGGGAAATCGATGCGGTATCGCGGCATTTGACGAGGGGGAGCGGCGAGGGAGGCGTCACGCGCTCGCCGGAAAGAATGCGTCCCGGGATCTCCGAGACCATGCGCAGGGCGGTTTTCCTGCCAAGAATCTCCGTCGCCTCCGCAACTGCCCTGGAAAGCGCCGGGGCGCGCATCCGCGTGTCGTGGGCATCGGTAGCGAGCACATGCGCGAGGCGATATTTGAGGAGAAAACGCGCAAACCTTCGCACTTCCGGCCCGAAGCCTCCCGTTATGGCGGAGCCGGTCACCTGCAGCAGCGCCCCCATTTCCACCCACCGGAACAGGGGCATGGGATCTCTGAGAAGGCTGCCGTTTCTTTCCGGATGACAGATAACGGGGGTAACTCCCCGGGAGATGAGGTTCCAGAAGAAAATCTCCAGGTTTCGCGTAAGGAATATATCCGGGAGTTCGATCAGGGCGAACCGCCCGGAATCATTCAGGGTCAGGATCTCTCCGGCATCTATTTTGGCCGGCAAATCGGGATCAAGACGAAGCTCGGCCCCCGGGATCAACTTCAAGGGAACTCCGCTCTCATCCAGTCTTTCCTGCAACTCGGCCACGGCTCCCAGAACAATGAGGCGGCTGTTTTTGAAGGTCCCTGGAGCCCAATGCGGGGTGCAGACGATCTCCTTGATTCCGTCCGCAACAGCAATGCGGGCCATGGCGAGACTCTGCTCCAAACCCGGAGAGCCATCATCAAGACGCGGGAGAATGTGACAATGAATGTCTATCAATTTAGAATCTTTTTTGACTTCACTCAGCGGGAATGGGAGGTCAAAGCTGGCTGCCGGCCCTTTTCGGAAGCCCCGGAGGAGACTTCCCTATCCACGTACTGGCACAGCATTTCAGCGATCTTGGCCGGGGGCTGGACTGCAAAAAAGTGGTCGATAATGGCATGGCCCATCTCGTGGGCCAGCATTCCAACCGTAAAGTGATCGGTTTGAACGTGAATGGTGTTCGTCCTCTTCCAGTAGAAAGAGGGCGCGCTGGTCGTCTCACCCGTAATCCTGGCGAACTCTTCCGCCACAGCCTTCTCGTCCCGATGGATTTGAATTGTCACGCGGAGCTTCGGCATGGGCATATCGAGAATGAGCTGCACGCGTTTGAAAAGAGCGTCGATCGTCTCTTCCAGATTCGCCTGATCGGACCGCCTTCCTTTACCTGCGAGAATATGATTTACGGTTCTATTGACGGCTCCTGCCCGCATTTTGCCTGCGAAATTCTCCAATTGAGACGGCGTGCTGTAGTGAATCGTGCAGCACTGGGACCGGAACACGAGATCCTCAGCCCGGAGTTGCCCGGCCATCACAAATGGCATTGCGACAATCACAAGGGTCCTCCACCACCAGTGAAACAGCCGGTGGGGACAGTCTTTATGCGCCATTCGCAGGTTTTTCCCGTCATTTCGTTTTGAAAAGCTCAAAAACGCTCAGGTGCAGTTTTTCTATGTCTTCCTTCAGCCCGGGCATCTGGACGTCGAGCGTCTGTGCCTTCATTCTCAGTTTCGTCACCTGGTTCTGGACTTCGCTTGCCTTGGCATTCAGGTTCCGTGTCATCTCGTTGATCTGATCCGCAAAGTCCTTCAGCTGGTCCTTTTTGCGGAGGCGGATTTGCACCTGCAAATCTCCTTCCCCTATGGATTTCAGGCTTCTTCCGAAATGCCACAGAGGGCCACCCACTTTGTGGGAAACATAGACCGTCACAAAGACGGTAGCGAGCACAAAACAGGCCAGAACAACCGCATTCGTAATGAGAAGGGGGCGCAGTATGGCTTCGGCGGTGGACCGGAGCGCGAGATGATGGAACTGATATGTCGCCGTTATGCTCTCACGCGAAAGCACATAGAGCAGGATGCTCGCTATGGTCATCGCCGCAACGGCCACGAGGGAGAATCGCACGATGAAACTGCGCTGGTATTCCCTGTGAATATAGACTATGCGACGTCGGTAGGGTTTCGCACTCTCTTCGGCCATGGGACCTTCTCCCTGAGACTTGGAATTACTTGAGGGAACCAAGGTTTTCTTCGTTTACCCGGATCGTTGCCTTTTTCCAAAGCTCTTCGGCCCACGCCTCCAGGGCTTTCGTCTGTTTCTCGTCTCGAATCTCCTTTTCGAGATCCTGCTTCAAATCGCCCGCCGCCGGCAGTGCGGCTCCCTGAGGCCGTTTTTCCCTCAACCGGGATTCGATTTCGTCCTCGGTGACGATGATGCCCGACCGGATCGAATCTCCCTGCCGCCTGATCAGGGACGCTATCAGCGTCTGTTCCCAATATCGTTCTATCGTTTTCCGGAAATCGGCATCTTTATCGATTCCGAGCTTTACGGCTTCCTGGATAAGCAATTCTTTTCTGATTTCTTCGTCGAGGATGCGCTTCTTGTCCGCGAGACTCAGGCCGACCATATCATGGAAATAAGCAGACCTTGCCAGTTCCCGCCGGAAATTATCCATGGTTATCACATAATCGTTCACCCGGGCGACCGGTTTGGAGCCGCCTTCGCCGGAGTCGGCGCAGGAATACAAAGAAAATACGGCACCGGCCGCAAGAAAGATGAGGATAAATCGGTTCATTCCCTGAACTCCCGGTTTCGAGATGGAAAAGCGTGGAAGAGCCGGCCGGAAGGATCGGCGCATGCAGGGCATCTATGGCCGCCCTGCGGTTTTTTGCTCCAATCCCGCCCGATTGTTGTCTTTGCGGACTCCGTGACCGGTAATACCGGCTCCTCCTAACGAAAGTCGCTCACGATGAAGAGCGGAATCCCTGCCGGAAGCGGATCTTCGACAGTCGCCCCCTGCGGGAGGTGGTCGCGATTCCAGTAGAGAATGCGTTCGGGCGTGAGCCCCTTCCCCGTGCATCCCGCCCCGTCATGATCCGATGCGGAGGACTCGAAGGCATCGGTGACGGTTTGAGCGATTTCGCGGAGGGTCTGGTTTTGGGCGGTGTAGAAACGGTAATCGGCGCCGGAGGATTGGGGCGATGAAAGGACAGCCGTGGTTGGCGCCAGCTGAGGGATCACCACAATGGCCCCGGGCCGGGGACTCCTCGGATACTGCTCTTTCCAGCGGCTGTTGACGGGATGCGAGAGCAGCGTATGCAGATCCACACCGAACATCCTTGCCAGTTCGGCCAGAGAATTTCCTTTCTGGAAAGTGTAGAGGATATTGCAGGAAGAACCATTTTTGCCGGGTCTGGCGTCCGGCTCTATCCTCTCAGCTGATTTTTCCCCGTTTTCTCCCGTTGTTTCAAGAGCGGTTTGGGGTGGAATGCACGCTTGCTCCCGGGAGGGCGGTTTTTCCTCCTGAGTTTTTGCGCGCGCGGATCTCGCAGGGGGGGCGTTTGACCCGGTAATGAGAACGTAGCCGCCGGTGCTGGCGTAGCAATAGATGCGCTCCGCATGGCTCAGATCCTGATTGTGGACCATGAAGTCCCCGTAGCGCCGGGACAGCTTGTCCACGGGCAAAGGTTCCCGGATGCTTTCGTAGCGGACCGCGGCTCCCGGAAGTCTTTCCAGCCGCTCCTGATTCATGTAGCGGTAAAGGTAGGCCGCAGCAAGACACTGCGGGATATACTCCCGTGAAAAGGGTTCGAGTTCGCCGTGGTTGAAAATGGGGCTGAAAGACCTCGTTTTCGATCTTTCCGCCACCTTCAGAAGCACCTGGACGACCTTCATCGACCCATGGTGATAGGCGCCGAGCGCGAGAACGCTGGACCCGAACACATTGCGGCTCTTCACCAGGTATCTGGCCGCCGCCGAAGCCTCTTTCTCCCAGTCGAGCCTCTCGTCTCTTCCGGGAACGTTTTCGGCATCAACCCGCATTCCATATTCCCGCGCCGTATTGGGCATGAACTGGAACATGCCGAGCGCGCCGGCGCTCGAACAGGGAGAGGTCGTGAATCGCGACTCTACAAACGGCACGGCGAAAGCTACGTCTTCGTGCAGATCGTGAGCGCCGAAAGCGTCACGGATGAAGGGCATGTACCTTCTGCTCCGTTCGAAGGCCCGATTCGTCCTTTCCGTATCGCAAAGAACGTAATACTTGATGAAATAGCTGACATGCCGCACGAGCGCGTCATCGACGGCAAAAGCCGCCTCGCCCCAGTCGGAAAGCATGGCCTCCAGGGCACTCTTCACCATCTCGGGGCTTAGCGATCCGTCGAAGTCACCGGCTGCCAAACCTCCCCCGGCTGCGGCCGCCCAGTTCCTGTCGGCTCTCCGGGCCGAGGCTTCCAGTTTGGACAGAGCGGCGGCACTGTAGCTCTTACCGTATGCGGGCGCATCCTTCAGACGATCGGAGAGAAACTGGTACAGGGTCTCATCGGAGACCTTGAACTTGGATGATTTCCCGAGGAATTTGACCGAACTCCGCATGGCCTTTTCCATCTTCGCGAGAAAGGCCTCCCTGTCGCCTTCCTCCCGGGATTTCAGGGCGGACTCCAGTTCGTCCTTGATCTGCCTGTAATCCGCGGAATTTGCCTGCATCACGATCACCCGCGAGGGCTGTGCGCCGGGGGATTGCGTCGTCTCGCAGCCGGAGGCGATGGCGACGGCCAGAATGATCGAAGCGGCCGCAATGTTCCTGTTCCATTCTTGAACCCTGAACGCCAGACTCATCATTGCACCTGCAGATTTCTATTCTTTTCCCACGAGTACCTGCCCATTGCCAAACCGACCAGACATGCGAAGACGATTCCATTGGAAGTTATCTGAATATTGAAGTCGCTCAGGCTGTGCACAAGGATTCCCGCGATGCCTCCGAGCGCACCCAGCACCGCCCCGGTCTTCAACCGGCTTGAAGCCGCGAGGAAGCCCCGAAGACCTCTTGAAAACACCACAATCAATCCCCAAAGGAGTGGAATCAGAACCGGCAGGCCCATCTCGGAGACGATCTGCAGCCAGTCATTGTGGGCCTCCCGCCAGCGCAGCGTTATGCCCGGCGGCCGGACCGACGCAAACGACCAGGGGAAAGTCCCAAGCCCGGTGCCAAGGAGAGGGGATTTTTTTACCAGGTCGGCACATCCCCGCCATACGGCCACGCGCTGGGAAAAGGAAGTGTCCGCCGGATTTTTCAGGCTCTGCAGCCGCGACATCACCGGGTTTGAACCGAGTATGGTGAGACCGACAATGACGAGAAGGCCGAAGGCGAAGACGCCGATCTTGAGCTTGCTTACCTTTCTTTTCAGCATGCTGCACACAAGCACAAAACCGACAGCGAGAAGGGAACCTATCCACGCGCCGCGCGACTGGCTCAGGCACAGCGCCACAAGCACGAGCAACAGCGCGCAGCCCCAGGCCATTATGCTTTCCGTTGTGCGATGCAGGACCACTCCAAGCGCCAGAGTGAAGATCATCGCCAGGAACCCGGCCAGATGGTTGTAGTTCACGAAAGTTCCGTTCAGACCCGGAAAAATCCCCGTTTCCCGGAAAACGGAAAGGCTCCCGTCGCCATGTTCAATCAATCCTACGAGAGACACAAAGATGCCCATACCGACCAGGACCTGGAGAAGGCGCCGCGTGCGCTCCCTTTCCTCCGTCATCTCGAATGCAAGGTAAAAGGCGGCGATGTAGAGGAAGAGGCGCAACAAACCCCAGAGCGTGGCATCCCGGTAAATCGAGCCAAGGCTTGAGATACCGGCAACGACGAGCAGGAGCGCAAGGGGAAGGTCAAGCGGCGTTTCGGGAAGCAGCCGCTCGCCGCTCCACAAACGCCGCGCGAGCATGGCGCAAACCGCAACGAGCGCCAGCCACAGCGCAACGCAGAAAGTCCACCTTGCGGTCGCTCCGCGCGCCAGCGGAGCAAAGACCAGCAGAGCCAGGAACGCAAACTGCTGCACTCCGAGAAGGAGGGAACGGGAATGGCACCCCGAAGCTTCCA
>JAJFVB010000192.1 GCA_021372055.1 Desulfobacteraceae bacterium
CCCGACGGTGCCGCTGACGGATATGCGCTCACGGTCCTGAACGTGGTTGACTTTCCCTATCCTGACCGGTGCCGCACCGGCCTCGGCCCGCTGCTCCGCGCCGTTTTCCGAGGAGCAGGAAGGGAGCGCCAGAAGGCAGAGAACGAATATGAAAGCTACCGTTGATCGCATTTTAACCGAGTCCTCCCCTTGGTGCCGGAACGGTACCGATCCGGCGGTCGTCTCCGAACGCCCCTTCACGCGTACTGCCTAGATGCCGATCAAGGCGCCCCTCCACAGCTGCGTGACCGCAATCTCCAGTTCCTCGCGGAACCGGCGCCGAAAAATCGACAGGGCGGGGGCATCGAGTATCCTTCTCAGATCTTCCGGCATGTTCAGGGTCAGCCACATGCCGACGGTGAGCGTCCAGGTTCGGAGCAGCAGAGCCGCGCCCTGCCCGGGCTGAAGGTTTCCGACGCGGCGCTCCAGCAACGCTCCCGCCTTTGAGAGACCCGCGCCGAGGTTCCTGTTGAGACGGGACAGGGACTCTATCGGCAAATGTTCGTTAAAGATGTTGTTTGGGACCGACGAGAGCGGCAGGATGTCGGGAACCCCATCGAGAAGATCGAGATACCGTGCCGCGAACATGCCGGCTGCCAGCGCCGGATGCGGATCGAGCGACCCGATGACGGGAAGCAGCCGAGTAATGAGCGTTACGAAGTTGGCCTCGAGGAGAGCCACGAAGATCTCTTCCTTGCTCCTGAACCACAGGTAGACGGCCCCCTTCGCCATGCCCGCCGCCCTCGCTATGTCGAGAACGGTCGGGAGTCTTTTCCTCTCCCGGTAGAGGCGTTCGGCCGCCTCCAGCAGAGCGCCGCGGCGGCTGGAACGCTCTTCTTCACTCAGTGCGGGTCTGGCCATAAGGTTGATGCTCCACAATTTACGATCGGGGTTGATTGACCATAAGTCAATTAATCATCATACAATCTTGACTCGCGGTCAATCAAAAAAATGCGGCCGGACATTCCCCGCCGTTACGCGGCTCATTTTGACGCTGTCGGGGTTTGGCATCCTGATATGGAGCATGGCGCGGAAACAAAAAAGCCGAAGCTCAAAAGAGCTCCGGCTGCCTGTTTCGATGTTTTGAGGACTTATTTTACTAGATTTTCTGGACATTTACCGCGTTTGGGCCTTTTGCGCCCTTTTCTTCCGTGAAGCTTACACGGTCCCCTTCGGCCAATGTCTTGAAACCTTCCCCCTGGATAGCCGAGTGATGGACGAATATATCGTGTCCATTGTCAGCCTCGATAAAACCATAGCCCTTGCTGTCGTTAAACCACTTTACGCGACCTTCCGCCATTTCTTGATTCCTTCTGCAAATTAAATTTTCTTCACTGCTCTTTTGGGCGGCGCTAGGAGTTACCCCGAAACCGCGCCTGTTGGCGAAAGACCGATTTCCTGCATAACTCACAATAACCTACTCCATTGGCACGGAAGTATGATAACTCCGAATCGAAAATAAACAAGGCCCATATACAATAATGAGCGTCTTTAGCATAAGTTGTTCGGTACAAGGCGCATTTTCCGGGCAATACCGCACCCGAACGGGTCCCCCGCCGGGGTACCCGGAGCATGAAGGTTTTGTTCACATGATTGCTCAGGCAGGCCTTGACACCACACACGTCAGATGATACGCGAAAGTTCGATAAACGTCTTCATCATCATTCAGGCACCATCGATATCCCGGCTAGCGCCAACCGCCGTGGGAGGAGCACATGTCCGCGCAAAAACATCCATTCCACCGAACCCTCTACTTTCGGGTCATCTGCGGCATCGCCATCGGCGTGGCTCTCGGATTCATCTTCCCCGAAAAAGCCCAGACTCTGAAGCCTCTGGGCGACGCCTTCATCAAACTCATCAAGATGATGATCGCCCCGATCATTTTTTGCACCGTCGTCGTCGGAATCGCGAAAATGGGGCACATGAAAGACGTCGGCCGCGTCGGCGTAAAAGCCCTGATTTACTTCGAGGCAATGTCCACAGTCGCGCTCATCATCGGTCTTGTCGTCGTGAACGTGTTGCTTCCGGGAGCAGGCATCAACGCGGACCCCGCCACGCTGGACACCAAGGCGATAGCCAGCTATGCGACTGCGGCGCAGTTCCACACGACGGAAGAGTTCTTCATGAACATCATTCCCAGCACCGTGGTGGACGCCTTTGCCAAGGGCGAGATCCTCCAGGTGCTGCTCTTTGCCATCCTTTTCGGCATCGCGCTGAATTGGGCCGGACCGCGCGGCCAGGCGATACTCAAGTTTCTAGACGATACGGGGCACGTGCTTTTCCGGATCATCGAAATGATCATGCAGCTTGCGCCGATAGGCGCCGGAGCCGCGATGGCTTTCACCATCGGGAAATACGGTCTCGGAACGCTGCTCTCCCTCGGCAAGCTCATGGCGGGAGTCTATCTCACCTGCCTTCTGTTCGTCTTCGTTGTCCTCTGGCTCGTGGCGAGACTTGCGGGCTTCAGCCTGTGGCGATTCCTCGTCTATATCCGGGAAGAGATCTTCATCGTGCTCGGCACTTCCTCGTCCGAATCCGTTCTGCCGAGAATGATGGACAAACTCGAGCGTCTCGGCTGCGCCCGATCCGTAGTGGGCCTCGTGATCCCCACCGGCTATTCTTTCAACCTCGACGGCACGTCGATCTACCTGACCATGTCGGCGATATTCATTGCCCAGGCAACCAACGTGCCCTTGACGCTGGGCGACCAGTTGACGATCCTGGCATTGCTGCTGCTGACCTCGAAGGGCGCGGCGGCCGTGACGGGAGGCGGTTTCATCACTCTTGCCGCAACGCTGTCTTCGGTGGGCAAGGTCCCTGTTGCCGGACTGACTCTTCTACTCGGCGTCGATCGTTTCATGTCCGAAGCACGTGCCATAACAAACCTTATCGGCAATGGGGTTGCGACGATCGTCGTTGCCAAATGGGAGAAAGCCTTCGACGCGGAGAAGGGGGCGCAGGTGCTGTCCGGCGAATATATCGAGCCCCCGCGCTTCGGACCCGATTTTGCGGCCGGCACGGCCTTGAATGCTCCGGGATCCCGGCCGGAAAGCGAAATTGACCCGTCTGTTTGAGATCGACCGGAAAGAGGGGACCCATGAGAGCACGCGTTATCACCATCCTGTTGGCGGTTCTGGTGATCCTTGGCCCAATGGCGACACCCTGTGTGCCGGCTGATCCGGACTGGCCGCCGGTCCTGACGATAGTCACGGCTTCTCCGGGCGGGACGTACCACGTATACGGCGCGGGCCTTGCCCGAATCCTCTCGCGTGCGCTCAATATGCCCGTGGCGGAACGGATCACCGAAGGGCCCGATCAGAACATCCGGATGATCGAGGCGGGTGAGGCCCAGCTGGGGTTCATCACCATCGGGGCCGCCCTGCAGGCATGGAACGGCACTGCCGAGTGGACGGAAGGGAAACGATACCGGTCTATTCGCGCGCTTTTTCCGATGTATGACACGCCCTTTCACTTTGTCGTGCTGAAGGATTCCCCCATACGCTCCATCGCAGCGATGGCCGGCGGCCGAATCGGCGTAGGTCCGCAGGGAGGCACATCCGGCACGTATATCCCGATGTTTTTGAAAGCGTTGAAGATTGAGGCTTCCCTGGCTCATGGCACATGGGACGAACTTGCCGCCGATCTGTCGGAGGGGAAGCTCGATGCGCTTGCAGCGGCGGTCGGCGCGCCTTTTCCGGCAATAGCCGGTTTGGAGGCAAAGAGGAAAATCGCCTTTGTCGAACCCTCCGGCGAGGAAATCCTCGCCCTCCGGACGGCCATGCACGAGCTGACCCCGTCCACCATCCCGCCCGGTGTCTACCCGTCACTCAACAAGCCCTACAGGAGCGTCGGCCTGTTCAATTTCGCGGTAGCCGGCAAGGACCTGCCGGACAGTCTCGCCTACGCCATAGTCGACGCCGTCTTCGCCAACCGTCAAAGCCTGACGGAAGTCCATCCCGCCGCGGCGGAAACGGTTCCGGCAAATCTCATCCACAATACGTTCCTGCCGTACCACCCGGGCGCATCGCGATATTATTCGAACAGGTTCATGTCCGAAACCGTCAGGGGCGATTGAGACAGGATCCGTCTATTGCAGGGGCCCGAGTCCCTTTGTCTGTGGTTGTGCCGCGCGGCGGGACTCCTCCGGGCCTTCGGTGAGGTATTTTTTCAGAGCTTCGGCATTGTTGTGCTCGGTATCGTGAGCGCTGTAGAGCAGGGTGACGTTCCCCCTTGCGGCTGCCGCGACAATGGGCAGGAGCGCCTCGGCCTTACCGTCCAATTCGGCAAAGTAGCGGTCCCGGAATTCAGCCCACTTCGCCGGATCATGCCCGAACCAGCGCCGGAGACCGTCGCTTGGCGCAGCCTCCTTGAGCCAGGCTTCCATGCGGAGGGAGTCCTTCCGCATTCCTCTCGGCCAGAGCCGCTCGACCAGGAAGCGAACTCCGTCTTCCGGTTCCGCAGGCTCATAAACGCGTTTTGTCCTGATCATCCTATCCTCGCTTCAGACCCAGAAAGCCCGCTTCCGACAAGCCTTTGAGCAGCAGATGAAAATAGATGAGTCCGGCGTAAGGTCCCCATGGGGCAACCGCGCGGTTGACTCCGCCATAATCGAGCGGGCCGGCAAGGTTCAGCAATTCCCCCAGTCTTTTGCGGGCGCCGACATCGTCTCCCGGAAATACATGCAACCGTCCAAGGCCTCTAAGCAGAACGTATTCGGCGCTCCATCGGCCGATGCCGCGCAGTTCGACCAGCCTTTCCAGGATCTTTTCGCTGCCGAGATCTTCCAGATCGTCGAACTTCAGGCGGTGCTCCGAAACGGCGGCCGCCAGTTCGATTATCGCCCTGCCCTTGTTGCGGCTGAACCCAAGGGCCCGCAGCGCGTCCACATCCATTTTCGCCAGACTCCCGGGTCCCGGGAGCGCATGGGAACCATTCCCTTCCGGGGACGTGGGACCGAAGGCAACGGCAAGGCGGTTCAGCAGAAGAACACAGACATTGAGACTGACCTGCTGGCACGCAACGGCATTGACGAGAGATTCGAAAACCGTGGGAAAACGTGGAGGCTTCACTCCTCGGAATCGCCCGGCGAGCGCGTTCAGTTCCGGATGGATTTCAGCGAGCCGGTAGAACTCCGAAAGATCGGCCTCGATTCCAAGCATGCGGACCAGAGAGGACGTAAGGCTCTCTTCAATTTGCGTCGAAAGTGCGCTGCCGGTTGCCTCAACATGGAGAAGCGGTCTTTCCGGCGTACCGCTCTGAATGATTTCCAGTCCCACCGGATGCTCCTCCACTGCAAGCACTCGCCGGTATGTGTCCCCGTCCCAGCCGTCGACGATGTTTTCGGGCCTCCTGCGTAAGGCCCAGACCGTCAGGTCCAGCCGGTAAGGAGGGGCCGGTTCGAGCGAAAAAAAGATCCGATCCATGGTTTTCACCTGACTTGGCCCGATCCCCCATTCTCAGGGAGAGCGGAACTCGTCGACAGCGAGTTCGGTTGCGATGCCTGCTTGCATCAACCTCAGGCGGCGATCCATCCCTGCGTCCTTGAAGACTTGCTCGATACGCTGTCGCGATTCCGTGTAATGGCCCCACCCCTCGTAATGCAAGGGGACAATGAGGGCGCTGGAGAAGGCGCGCGCGGCTTCGATCGCCTCCGCAGCCGTGAAGGTGAGGTGCGCCGGGCCCACTTCCGGCACACTCGCCGCTCCCATGAAGAGAACGGCAATCCGGATGTCAAACCGCCGGCTGACCTCGGCTACTCCCTCATACCACACCGTGTCGCCCGAGACGTATATTGCGCCCTGCGAGGACTCCGATACGGCCGAGAGCACAAAACCCGTAACAGGCCCGCGATCGCCATTGTGCGGTCCATGACGTGCCGGCGTGCCGGTCACGCGGACCACGCGACCGTCCGGAGCGGGAAGGTCGACGCGTTCCCAGGGGCCGAGCCCCATGGCGTTGGAACCCAGTCGTTCGGCTCCCGCCCGGGTGGTGAGAACCTTTCCCGCCCTCGGCAAAACAGTCCGCCCGGAATGGTCGAGATTGTCGATATGCTGGTCGTGGCTGAGCAAGACGGCGTCTATGCGGCCGAGGGAATCCGCCCCGATTGCCGGACCGGCCAGCTTGCGCAGGGTGTACTCTTTTGTCCGATACTCCCCGGCGGGATCAAAGGTCGGATCGGTAAGGAATCCCAGCCCCCCCAGCTGGAGCAGGGCCGTGGGACCGCCGATATAGGTAAATTTCATGTGAAAGCCTCCTGTTTCATGTCTTTGAAAAAGGTAATACAGGCCGGTTCTTCCGGCACCTTTTCCAAACGTGGAGGAAACCGTAACCTTTTTGAAACCGTTCCCGTGCTAGCCTCCTTCTCACGCGCAGACCCCTTTAGAGGAGGCAGCCATGAGAAAAGAGATCGTTCTGATTTTTGTCTTGATGTTTGCTTTCGCCTGCTCTGCGATCGCGGAGACCCTTCCGGATGAGGCGTTCTTTCTCAACTGCATCGATGCGAGGATTACCAAATGCGAACGCAAGGCGGCTCTTTTGAAAAGCACGGGAAAGAACACAAAGGCCGCCGGGGAGAAAGCAAAACGGGAATCGGAGTTCCTGACCAACCACAGGCTGAGGCTGGCCGGGGATATGATCGCCAAGGGCGTGCCGGCGAAAACCTACAAGGCCGATCACTACCTGATAAAAGCATACTCGGAAGGGACCGCCAACCTTGCCGGGAAGTAGCCTGGACATTTGCCGGAGAATGCCAAGGATGACACGATTACAGCGGGGATACGCGTTTCCGGCCGGGGCGGGCGCCAAGAATTCAGTGCCCGTCCCAAGTCGGAATGACCCCTCTTTTGAGGACCATTTGACTTCGCAATCATCATGAGCTACCCTCGACGACAACCCGCGCCTCCTAGGACACAATGCCGCACCAATCCTGAACCTTAGTCTTGTCGAGGCATATCTTTGTCCTGAAAAGGGGCCATCCCGTGAGGAAAATCCGTGCGATCTGCCTTCCGGCTTTCATCACCTTTCTCCTGCTGGAGGCAACCCTGAGATTCGCGGGGTATCCGCCGCTCGCATCATGGCCGTCATCCGAGGGATACTTCTGGGTCTGCGACCAGAAGCTCGGGTGGAAGAACAGGTCCAGCGGAAGCCACGTGCTTCAGTCCATAGCGTCCCGGCCATTGAGCACCACCGACGGATTCGGGTTCCGCAACGGCCTTAGCGGACCGCCTGATCCGGACAAGCCCGTCGTTCTCCTGATAGGCGATTCCGTCGTATTCTGCTCGGAGGTAAACGACGAAAACACGTCTTCCTCCGAACTCGCCAGGCTCCTGAAAGACAAAGCGAGGGTTCTGAATGCGGGCGTGCGCGGCTACAACACGGTGCAGTCTCTTCGAATGATGGAAGAGTGCCTGCGGCGGTTTCCCAATATCCGCACCGTCGTCTACGTATATTGCCCGAACGATTATTTCGAAAACATCATTCCCGACGTCTATGCGCCGGCCAGGGCCCCGACGGCATTCCCGGACGGCGAAGGCGGCGCGTTGAAGCTTATCGAAGCCCAGATAGCGGCGCCGGAGGGCATGGACTTTGTTTCGGGCCGCAAAACGGACCTCGGTCTCTTCCTGAGGTCCCATTTCGCGACAGCGGTCGCCGCCGGTATCATCCGGTCGAAGATCAAGACGATCACGAGGAAGCAGGAAGACCTCACCCCTCTCAAGGAGTGGGCGGCAAAGGCGGGGGCGGATAAAGTCCTGATGCGCCTGATCTCCCGTATGGACGATCTGTGCAGGCAACGGGGAATCGGCTTTCTGACGGTGGACTACGACTTCAGACACGATTACCCGTTTCCGGAATATTCTGAGATGTGCCGGAAGGCGGGCGTGAGCTTTGTTGAGACCCGCGACAGATTCTCGGGCGATCAGACCTCCTATCTGGCTTGGCGAATGGATGGGTCCTTCGACTGCCACCTCGGACCAAGGGGCACTCGGACCTTTGCCGAAGCACTTGCACCGGCAGTCGGGGAAGCCCTCGGCCGTTTGGCCCGCGACGATCCGAAGCCTGCTCAATAGCGATAACCCGAGAGAATCGGACCTCCAGCCGAAGAGGAACCAAGGTGGAGTCAGGCACGATAAGCAGCGGGATTCCGGCGCTGGACAGCGTTATCGAAGGTTTGCGCTGCGGCGACAACGTGGTATGGCAGGTGGACAGCCTCGACAACTACGTCCAGGTGGTTCAGCCCTTCGTGAAAAAAGCCCTGAAAAACGACCGCACCGTCATTTATGTGCGCTTCTCCCCCGAGAGGAGCATCCTCCAAGAAGGGGAAGGCCATATCCGCGAAGATGTCGATCCGGGGCACGGCTTCGATGCATTCAGCGCTCAGGTGAACAAGATCATAGAGGAAAGAGGGGCCGGGGCATTCTATGTGTTCGACAACCTCTCGTCGCTCGTCAATGAATGGGCCACGGACGAACTCCTGGCGAACTTCTTTCAGGTGACCTGTCCCTATCTGTACGAACTGGACACCGTGGCGTATTTCGCTCTCACCCGGGGACGGCATTCCCACGGCGCGGTCGCTCGAATCCGTGACACGACGCAGGTGCTGATCGATCTCTACCACGTCGACGAAAAGCTCTACGTTCACCCGCTCAAGGTCTTCGACCGCTACTCTTCGGAGATGTTTTTGCCTCATCTCTTTTCGGAAGGAACTCTGTCCCCCCTTTTCCAGAGCGGAGCCGCCTCCCACATTTCCCGCACTGCGGGAAGGCCCATGATCGGATTCAAGACGGACTCGATCGCCCCCTGGGAAAGCGTGCACAGAAAGCTCTTCGAGTACTCCGACGAGGAACTGCGGCGGCTCGAGCATACCCCGGAAATCCAGGCGCTCAAGCAGGAACTCTCGCGCATGATCATCGGCAGCGAATTCGAGTTCAAGCGCCTGGCCGACGAGTATTTCACCCTGCACGACCTGCTTGAAATCAGGAGCAGGCTGATCGGTTCCGGCCGCATCGGCGGCAAAGCCGCCGGGATGCTCCTCGCCCGCCGCATTCTTCGCAAAGACTCGCAGGGGGCGGACTTTTCCAAGATCCTGGAAAAGCACGATTCGTTTTATATCGGCTCCGACGTTTTCTTCACCTTCCTCATCAACAATGACCTTTTCCGGCTCAGATTGCGGCTTACGAGAGACTCCCAGATTTCCACGACGGAGTTCGAGCAGGTCGAGGCGCGGTTTCTCGAGGGCAGATTCCCGGACGAGATCATGGAGCAGTTCAAGGACCTGCTGTACTACTTCGGGCAGGCGCCCATAATCGTCCGGTCGAGCAGCCTCCTCGAAGACGGTTTCGGAAATGCTTTCGCGGGGAAGTACCGCAGCGAGTTCTGCGCCAACCAGGGGAGCCCCGAGGCGCGGCTCGAAGCGTTCCTGCGGGCCGTCAAGCTGGTCTATGCGAGTTCGGTGAATCCCGACGCCCTCGCGTACCGCAGGCAGCGCGGTTTGGGGGAATCCGACGAGCAGATGGCGATCCTCGTGCAGCGCGTCTCCGGCTCACGCTTCAAGAGCTTCTTTTTTCCCCCCTTTGCGGGGGTCGCCTTCTCGCGCAATTTCTACCGGTGGACGGACCGCATCGACCCGGCTCAGGGAATGATACGGCTCGTTTTCGGCCTGGGCACGAGAGCCGTCAACCGGGTGGGGGGGGACTACCCGAGGCTGATTGCCCTGAGCCATCCCCTGCTGCGTCCCGAACTCGGAGCAAAGATCGCGTTTTACTCGCAAAAACGAGTGGATGTGCTGGATCTGACGGAAAACAACTTCCGGAGCGTTCCCCTTGGCGAGATTATCCGGGAATTGGACTACCCGGACCAGGAACTCGTTTTCTCCATGATGGAAGACGGCTTCATCTCAGACCCGGAAAGCGTTTGGATGAGAAAGCCGGAAAAGAGCATCGTCACCTTCAACAACCTCCTTGCGCGCACCGACTTCATAAAACTCATGAGGGAACTCCTGGCAAAACTCGAAGCCGCCTACGGATACCCGGTGGATACCGAGTTTACGGCCTTCCGGGATGCTTCGACCGCAAAGCTCATGCTCAATATCGTTCAGTGCCGCCCGATGAGAGTCCCGGGAGTGGGCGAAGGCGTCGTTTTGCCGGAGACGCCGCCAAAGGGCTCCATTCTCTTCCGGGCCAGCCGTACCGTCTGGGGAGGCGCGAGAAAAGACATACGATACATCGCCTATATCGATCCGAAAGCCTACGCCGTGAAGGCTTCGCTCGATACGAAAAGGCACATCGGCCGGATCGTCGGCGAGCTCAACAGACACCCGGAGATAATCAGGGACCGCATAATCATGATGGGACCCGGAAGGTGGGGGAGTTCCAATATCATGCTCGGAGTCAACACGACCTACTCCGATATCAACAACACCTCCGTCCTTGTGGAAATGGCGCGGGAGGAAGCGGGCCACGTGCCCGACGTTTCCTTCGGGACCCATTTCTTCCTTGATCTTGTGGAATCGCGGATCATCTACCTGCCGCTCTATCCCGACGATCCGAATTCCGATTTCAACTCCGCCTTCTTTGAGTCTTCACCGAACAGCCTTGGAAAATTCATACGGGAGGCCGGGAACTTCGAAGAATTCATCAAGCTCATAGACGTGCCCCTTGCGAGCGGGAACGCGTACGCCCACGTTGTCGCCGATCCGCAGACGGGGAAGTCCCTGTGCTTCCTCCATACGGATTACGCCAGGTCCAAAGAACGCTTTTGAAAAGTGTGGGGCCGAACCTTGCGGGGGGTGCGGGGGAATCATTCCCCCGCTCTTTGGTGACCTGATTGGTATCCTGAGCGGTATCAGCTGGAACGCAGGATGTAGCCGCCGGCAAGCTTGGTGAATTCAGCCACCTGGCTCCTCTGCCAGCTTTCGTCTTTCCCGGCCTCCCGGGCCATGATCCCGGCGGTCTCGGGCGCGGCCTCGACGGCGGCACGGGCATCCAGAAGCAGGGCGCGGGTCCTCCGGGCCAGCACATCCTCGACGGTCCGCGCCATCTCTTCGCGAACGGCCCAGAGGACTTCCGCCCGCGTGTAGGGAAGGGCCGGGTGCAGCTTTTCCCCGAGTTCTGGGTTCCCGGCGATGAGGTCTCTTATCCGTGCTCCATCCGATCCGTAAAAGCCCAGGGGATCGGTCCTGTCGACCTTGTCGACCCATCCGTGGATGCGCAGGTGTTTCGTCACGCTGGGCGAATCCTCCAGTCCGGCAACCAGCACCGCGTGGTCAATCGCCTCGGCTCCCATCTTTCTGTAGGTCGTCCACTTGCCGCCCGTCATCGTCACGAGGCCCGATCGGGATACGAGCAGGAAGAAATCCCGGGCGATGGCGGCGGTATCTTCGCAGCCTTCGGGGCAGACCAGGGGCCTCAGTCCCGCGAAGACGCTCAACACGTCCCTGCGTTCGGGGGGCCTGGCCATGTACTTGGCCGCATGCCTCAGGATGAAATCGATTTCCTCCTCCAGGGCGCACGGTTCGAGACTCGGCTTCTCCACGGGGGTGTCCGTGGTCCCGACAACGACCTTGTTGTGCCACGGCACGGCGAAAAGCACGCGGCCGTCGTCGGTATGGGGAACCATGATCGCGGAATCGCCCCGCAGGAATTCCTTATCGAGCACAAGGTGAACGCCCTGGCTCGGGGCAATGATCCTCCGGGCGTCGGGAGCGTCCATCCTGATAACGCTGTCGGCGAACACGCCCGTGGCATTAACGACTGCCTTGCCCCGGATCTCGTATTCGCGGCCCGTTTCCATGTCCCTGGCAAAGACGCCCGCAACCATTTCCCCCGACTTCAGAAGGCCTTCAACCTTCATGTAATTTATCAGGGTCGCGCCATGCTCCGCAGCCGTATGGGCCAGATTGACCGCAAGGCGGGAGTCGTCGAACTGGCCGTCGTGGTAGATCACCCCTCCGCGCAGCCCATCGGACCGGAGGTTGGGGATTTGCCTTATGGTTTCTTCCCGCGAGAGTTTCCGGGAGGGGCCAAGCCCCAGCTTGCCCGATAGAATGTCGTATACCTTCATGCCGGCGGCATAGAAGGGTCCGTCCCACCATTCGTAATTCGGAACGACAAATGACTGATTGCTGACGAGATGGGGAGCGTTTTGTATCAGCAGGCCCCTCTCGTGCAGGGCCTCGATAACCAGCGAGATGTTCCCCTGCCTGAGATAGCGCACTCCCCCATGGACCAGCTTCGTGCTGCGGCTCGAAGTGCCCTTGGCGAAGTCGTGCTGATCGAGAAGCAGGGTCGCATACCCCCTCGATGCCGCATCCACCGCGCAGCCCAGACCCGTCGCGCCTCCACCGATGATGATGATGTCCCAGGCTCCCGGATTTCTTTCCAAAGATTCGACCATTGAATCGCGATTCATCAGCAGCCCTGTCGTCGTTGTCCCCACGGGAGAAAAATGTCCATTTTGCCTCTGCAGGCAGCATCCGGTGTGCGTTCAAGCTGGCCCCCCCGGGGGTACCGGCCGCACAATCGCAGCGTCAAAACGAGCCGCGCTGCGAACGGCGTGGGGGGGGTGCCGCGGCTTCGAGCTGCGCCCGTCGGTCGCTTTTCAGGGCCGCCCGCCGCAGGATCTCGGGACGTCGCCGGGATATCCCCGCCTGTGTCCGATAAACCTCCTTGCGATCAGCTCCGTCAGCTCACGGTTGGAGTCCATCAAACCACGCAGGGCCACCTGCGCGTTGCAGAAGGACTCGACGCAATTCGTATCGGTCACGGGCGAAAGCGGGCAGTATTCGCCGCAAATGGGCAGGGCGCTGCATTGACGGCATTTGCCGTCATAGTACGGGTTCGACGCCTCAACCCGTCCGAGCGCCTCCGAGGCCCCTTCCATCAGGGAGGGAAGCTCGCTCGTTCTCGCCATGGGACCGGTCAATTGCGTGAAGAAGCTGCACGGGTATGCGAACCCGTCAGCGGCGAGGCAAACGGAAATCGCCCCGGCCCTGCACCTCTGCGGGCGAGGCTTGCCGATCTGTTCCTTTCCGAGCACGACATTGTTGTAATAGAACAGGAACTTGTTCATCACAACGTTATCCCGCATCTGGAAGTCATACTGGGAGGCGAGGAACGCGGACTCGAATTCGGCCTCGGCCCTGAGTTCCGGCGGGATCTTCGACGCCTGGTAGCCCCGGCCCTGGCTGGAGACATAATTAATCCGGTAGTAGCGAACGCCATGGTTTCTCAAGAATTCCATGGTTTCGGGCAAAGCTCTCAGAGACGCCACCGTACCCACGACAAGCGCCGTGATGGTGAACCCGTTTTCAGACAAGGTGGCGATGTTGTCCCTTCTTTGCTTCGAGAGCAGCTTCGGATCGTCCAGCATCCCGTCGTAATGAACGGAAAAATGAACGTTCTGTTTCCTGAACAGGTCGATAATCCCGGGTCTCAGGATGGAAATGTTCGTCTGGACCGAGTAGGAGAGCTTCTTGCCCGACTCCTGCAGGTATCGGCCCACGGTTGTGAAAAAGGTCCCGTACCATTCGACGGGAGCGAGCATCGGTTCGCCCCCGGAAAATGTCAGTGACAGATCGGCCGGGGCCGCTTTCAGCAGCTCGATAGTGGCCTGAGCAGCCTTTATGGGATCCACCGTCCGGTCCTCGCCCCGGGGCGAAGGCGTAACGTTGCAGGCATCCTGGAAGCAATAGTCACAGGATAGGTTGCAGGCAACGAGCACCTGCAGGGTCACATGGGTCAGATCTTCGAAGGCGCGACGATTCGGAGCCAAGAGGATATCCCTGCTTTCATCGGAGTCCGAAAAAGACCTGCCACGGTATGATTTGTCTTCATATCGTGGCAGGCATTTATCGCATCGAGGTAGAACTTAATTCTGAGGGCAGTAGTTTGCATAGAGTTGGCAGCAAGGCACGGGCCCTTCTTCTTCCGAATAAACCGAAGCCCGGTCGTGCAGCGTTTTCAGCATTTCACCGACAGCTTCCCCGGACTCCTTGAAGCCGGTGGCAACATACCTTTCGGCAACCTGTTCGGGCACATCGAAGATGCGCCCGGTTTTGCTAATCAAAAGCATAATGTCCTCCCCTGCAAAATCCTGCTGTTTGAAACAGTCTCGGTTTGTAGTGCAGATCGACGTCGGCCTACGGCAACGCCGGCTCCGGGATTGCCGCATGAGCGCTCTTTCCTGTGTCCACTCCGCAAACTTGAGGCAATGCTGAGCTCACAGACCATATGCATCGTATGTATTTTTTCCCATTATACTACGTCTGTTTCCAAGTCAACCGGTAATAAATGTCAACTATTGATATGCCTGATACACTTTCCTTATGTCCCTTACGTTCTATGCCTATGGTGTGTGTAGGAGGCACCGACACAGCGCCCGGCGCGTGGCATATTAAACTGGCGAATGAAAGTGAAAAACGATTAATCTTGTGTTGCGCAACTTCCCTTGCCCTTGATGTGTCATAACAAGGATCAGAGATGAACCTCGTCATAACCCGCGCATGCAACCGTTTCTGCCCATATTGCTTTGCAAAGAGTAAGACTCAGCCAAAGGACATCGGAGGGAACACGCACGCCGGTCCCATTCATATAGACAGTGTTGACTTTGAAAAGTTCCTTGAATTTCAAAAAAAGGGTCCATACGCCAGGTTGAAAATCCCGGGAGGCGAGCCGCCCCTCCATCCCGCCTTCGAAGAGATGATACATCACGCGCCCGGTTTCAGGAGTTTTTCGAAAACGATTCGGCCCGCGAGAACGCCTGGCAGGCCGAAAGCCTGCGCATTGCCGGAAAACGGGGGAGCCTCGCGTTCAACATCTACCGGGAAGAGTTCAGCCTCCGGTTCATACCCGAATTGGTTGAAAAGCTTTCCTTGAGCAAAAGCGTTCGCTTGGGCCTTGCCAGCCCCATTTTCGGCTATGACAACAGCCATGTCCCTTCCGAAAGACTGCGAATGGTGGGAAAATCCCTCGCCTCCCAGCTGGTGGAAGGGGGTGTGGGGCGGAAGCAGGTTTTTCGATCGGCAGGGTTGCCGGCTACACTCTGAAGTAAGCGCACATCTGGCAGAATTTTCGAATCTTTTCCAGTTCGGATTGCGGCCCCTGGAAACTGATTCCGACCTGGGTCTTCCTCCAGGCGTAGAGATACTCCATATTCATGACCTCGCCCCGCATACCCTCGATCAACTGATTATCCGGAAGAGCAAAGGTCAGGACGATTTCCGTTCCTTTCACGATCGGGATCATGCTCGGAAGCTCGAGGCTGCACCCGCCTTCGCTGACGTCCTTGACATCTCCCGCGATCCGCTGCTGTCCCAGGACGACGTCGACTTCCAGGATAACCTTGATTCTCGGGTGTTTCCTCAGCTGCTGCACCTCATAGTAATCCGGGTAGTCTATCGCTACGATATTTCTATGGATATCCTTGTTGAACCTGCTCGTGAACCTGAAGACGCACCCTTCGAGAAGGTAGGTGCACAGAAAGTCGCCAACCGAGGCGGAAAGCCGGTCATTGACCTCAAAGACGGGATTTTCGATCATTATGATATCGTGGTGAACCACGCCGATTATCTTGGTTTTCGCTCTGTGCGCGAAATTTGCGAGGGAACGGAGCATCATGGAGGCCCCGAGATCGAAGGGGATCTTCTTGCGAACCTCGGTATGCTCCGGAAAGTTATCGATCAGCCCGGCCATGTTGCTGCCTTCCATTAGTATCTCCTTGAAACCTGTGAGGAATTAACGTCTCAATATGATATCGGCAATTCCGGGCAAAGAATTAAAGGCTTCAAGAGGAAATACGGCTATTTCACTTTTTTTTAACGAATTCGGGAGGGCAATAAAAACCGGTTTGACGACGCCCTCCTCACGATCCCGCTTTCTGAGGCTCCCAGGCCTGGACAACGGCGATCTGACGGTCCACCGACTCCGATCTGTCCTGTGCCTGGAGCGCTCTGGAGATTGTGTCTCCGGCCTGCCTGAAACAGTCCCCTGCCTTTTCGAGCCCTTCATGGGTTCCGGAGGTAAGTTCTTCGCGCGCCGTCTCGTTCAAACGCATCGCGGTCAGGTTGGCAAGTTCCTGTATCTTTTCACATCCCTTCTTACGCGTCGCAAGAACCGAAAGAAGCCAGGTTTTCAGCGTCTGCGGATCTTGGTAGACTTCTTCATACCCCGCTTCGTAGAGTCCGACTCCCCGGACATTGTCCATGAGGGCCTGTTTGATCTGCGTGGGCAGTCTGTAGCCCGGTTCCTTCATATCGAACCCGGCTGGATTTTCATAGGTCCAGTTGATTTCCTGAGCAGTGCAGAGTGTGGCGGCGCAAAGCAGCATGGCAGCGAGTGCGAGAACAACTTTCATGTTTCCCATTCCTTCTCAGTTCCTGTGAATCCGCGGAAGCCAATCTCAAAAAGCATTCTATCAGAAATGGGAAGATAGGAAAATCAACTTAACGGATCGCCTCGGCAACCCCGGCATTCAATCCAGGAACCCGCCGCAGTTCCAGGTCGCGCGAATCAGGGTCCCCTTGCCCGGCGCCGCCACGATTTCGAGGCTTCCCCCCGAGAGTTCCGCACGCTCTCGCATATAGGTGAGCCCGAAGGAGCTCCGGTCCCCACGGGTGACCGTCTCCGGATTGAAACCGATTCCGTCGTCCTCGATGCCCAGCTCGATCCTGTCGTCTGCAAAGGTCAGGCTGAGCATCACATTCCGGGCCTGGCTGTACTTGGCCGAGTTGTTCATGGCCTCCTGGATGATGCGGAATATTGTGATCTTGAGATGCTCCGGGATGATTTCCTCTTCGATGTCGATTTTCTTCTCGACGCTGATATCCGAGTAGATCGATTCATAGCGCCGGCAAAACCAGTTGACCGTGGGAATGACTCCAATATCGTCGAGGATGGACGGCCGGAGGTCGGTCATGATCCGCCTGGATTCCTCAATGGCCTGCTCCATCGCCGATGAAAGCTGCTGGAGGGTTTCCGGCCTGATGGAATTTTCGGCGCTTTGGTTCGCGGCGCATTCGAGGCAGAATTTGACGGCGCTCAGCGAAGAGCCGATGCTGTCGTGCATGTCGCGGGCGATCCTCTTGCGCTCGTCCTCCTGGGCGCGGATCAGCTGAGAGGCCAGATACTTCAGCTCCTCCCTGGATTCCTTGAGTTTTACGAGTGTTTCCGCCAACTCCAGCGTGCGCTGGTACACCCGCTGCTCCATTTCGTCCCTTGCCCGCTTCAGCTCCTCCTGAACGTGTTTGAGCTCGCTTATGTCCCTCCACGCGGCGATCGCGCCCGTAGTGTTTCCCGAACTGTCATGGATCGGCCCCGCGCTGACGAGAACGGACACGCGTTCCCCGTGCGGGGTCTTGAGCAATTTCTCCTGGTTGGAAACGACCTCGCCGCTCAGGGCCGAATCCAGCACCGTCAACGGGAATTCCGCGGCCTCGCGCAGGGAACCGTCGAAGGAAGACTCCGAGCATGTGAAGTACCGCCGTTCAAATTCCTCCCTTGAGAGCCCGGCCATCTCCAGCGCGTATCGGCTGATGGCCTGCACCGATAATTCGGGGGAGTTGACGATGGCTATGCCTTCGGGGATGTGCTCGAGCAGCGCCTCCAGAATCGCCTGCCGCCGCTCCGCCTCGATCGCGCGCTTTTCCGCATCCGCTCTGGCTTCGGCATGCTGAATGGTGCGCTGTCGCACGAGTGTTTCCAGGTCGTTTCTGTGTTGCTTCAGCTCTTCTTCGGTCTGTTTCCGGTCAATCGCATACCTTATGGAACGCTCAAGAAGGGGCGCGTCAAATTCTCCCTTCACCAGGAAATCCGTTGCCCCCGCTTCCATCGCCCGGATGTCCAGTTCGTATTGGCCATGGGTCGTAAGAACGATTACCGGCGCTCCGCATTTGCGGACCACGACGTTTCCGAGCAGATCGAGGCCATTGGCGCTTCCCAGGAAATAATCAAGGAGGAGGACGTCGTATCGTCCGCTGCCGATCGCCTCCAGGGCTTGCTCACAGGTCGGGGCCCAGTCCAGATTGAAGCTCGGCTTCGGGATCCGGCCCAGCATCTCGGCC
>JAJFVB010000203.1 GCA_021372055.1 Desulfobacteraceae bacterium
CCTGATCACGTCGACCACTTCCATGTCTCCGGCCAGAAAACCGATGCGCAGACCGGCCAGGGCGTACATTTTCGAAAAGGTCCTGAAGACCACGAGATTTGGGTATTCGCCGATGAGCGTCATCGAATCGGGGAAGTCCGGGTCCTCCACGAATTCGGCATAGGCTTCATCGACAACCACGATCTGATCGCCCGCGATCCGATCCAGAAAGCGCCTGAGGCGATCCTCCTTCCAGTAGGTCCCCGTCGGATTGTTGGGATTGCAGACAAAAAGGACCTTGGTCTGCTCGTCGATGCTCGCGAGCATGCCCTCATCGTCGAAGAAAAAATTTTTAAGAGGCACGAGTCTCGCTTCGAAGCCTGAGAACTCCGCCACCCATTCGTAGACGGCGAAAGTCTTGTCCGCCGTAACGATGTTGTCGCCTTCCCGGCAGAACGCCTTGATCACGAAACCGATGACTTCGTTTGCCCCGTTTCCGGCCAGGAACTGATCGGGATGCAGCCCGAACATCTCCGCGAGCCGGCACCTCAGGTAATATGCATCTCCGCTGGGATAGATGGATGCCTGTTGCGGCAGGAAGGTCCGTATGACTTCCCGGGCGGCGGGAGGAGGTCCGAGCGGATTCTCATTGTTGTTCAGCCGAAAGAGCCGCGAGCACCGGTAGAGCTTTTTGAGCTCGTCATCAGGCTTGCTCGGGATGTAGGCCTGGAACCTCTTGATATACTCCGGCACCAGCCTGTCAAAGGGAGGAGCCTTGCTCATCCGAATCGCCTTTCGAGCTGAAACGTCACGACATCCGCCGCACCCGTGTACGGGAGGACCATCCTGGGGCTGAAACCCTTTTCCAGGACGTGGGGCGCGAGCTCGGCCTCCCAGGCGCGTCCCAGGTCCATCGCGAAAAAGACGTCACGGATCCCCTCCCTGTCGAAAAGCAGCAGATGCTCAGTCAATACCGTTTCAAAATCATCTCCCGGCATGATCGGCCGCAGGGTCACACTTCCCTGACTGCGATCGAAAGTGCTCAGCAGCACCGAATGCGGCGGGCCCGCTTCGCCCTGCCCGGCCGTGAGCCGAACCTCGCGCGGAAGAAAAAGCCTCTCGTATTCGCCTCGAAGGAACCCGTCGAGTTCGGGATGCGTCCAGACAACGCATCCGAGATCCTCGTGAAGCAGTCGCGCCCAGGCATCGCGCGGCGAAGCCGTGCCGTCTTCCCCGTGGTGCAGGACGCTTCCCAGGAATTCGAAATCATCACGCGGGAATTCGGGCGTGGGGTACCGGTTTATCAGAACCGAGGCGGGGCCCCTGGCTATTGCGCCGATGCATTCGTCAAGAAGGCCTTCGGCAATTCCCGAATCCCCCGCCTGGTTGAAAACATAGGGGCCGAAGAGTTCCACCGCCCCGGTTCCGGTATCATTCCAATAGGTCCCCCCGGCGATCGTTTCCTGCGGGCCGAAAGCAAGCGCAGCCCGGAACTCCCCGCCTCCCACCATATCGACAAGCATGCCGGGAGTGTTGAACACCTCGGGGATAACCCCGTCCCGATAGTAGAGCTGGACGAGCTCGGCAAACGCCTTCAATTCTCCGGGCTCGGGAGGCCGGACCGAAAAAGACCGGACCTCCGGGACAGGAGGCCGGGAAGCGGCTTTCAAAACGGGATACGCCTTGTCCTTGGTCAGGCTCAATCGGAGCCTTCGTCCGGTTTCACTCTCGACATGGAAACGATCGACCGATCTTGAAGCCAGCAGCAACCCCATCTGCTCCAGGTCCGAATCCTCGCCGAGCGAGAGGTTCGCGGTGATGTTGAACGCATGCATGTTCAGATCGGCCGCGGAAAACAGAAAATCCAGACGGACATAATAGCGGCTCCCCGAACAACTTATTTCGATCCACCCGGCGCCGGGCGGAACGACTCCGCAAAGATGGCTGAACACCTCTTCCGCGGCCAGGGTGAATGCGAAGACTTCGGATTTCCCCAACCCAAGAGCCGCCGCCATTTCCCCCGCGAAGGAACTCACCACCGGCACAAAAACCGGCTCGGCACTCACCCGCAGCAACCCATCCTCACGCGCGCCACGCTTCACCGTTTTCTCCTGCATTCCGCCATCATCCGCGCTCGGGGAGACGGCAGACAAGGCTTTGCCTCCCCCGCGCCCGCTTAAGCCCTGCGCCACGACCCGCCGCTCAGGGGGCCAGGCCCTGATCCGCACGAATCGCCATGGCAATATCGTTGCTCAGATCGGCCACGGTCTGGCTGAGCCCCATGACCAAGGATTCATATCCCACGGAGGTCGTCGGCTTTTCGAAGGTCGAACGCCTTGCAGTTATTTCCTTTCCATCCCTCCGCAGGCTCCATCTCGCATCGAGCAGGGCCCTTCCATCGGGCCCGCCGCAAAAACGAGAGACGTCGATTTTCACCTGGTACTTCACATTCGCCGGCTTGTCCCAGGGGTAAAGAACGATACGGTTATCCTGGAGGAGCGCCGAAAGATCATCTCCCAGAACGCGCAGGAAGTTCTGCTCGAGCGGTTCGGCCCACCTGTCGAATTCCGCCATTTCAAGCCTGCTCGAACCCGACATGCTCACAATCTGAGGACGGTCCAGATAGTCCGGCAGCTTGACGGGACCGACACCGACGACGACCGCCCCCTCGGAACCGGAGCCGATGGAATGCAAGGGAGCGGCCGTGGGCTGCAGGACGTAGAACCGCGGCAGTTCGGAGTGCCCGCAGCCGGAAATCGCCAACACTGTCAAGAAGAACAAAGCCGCCGCGAATTGCGCTCGAGGAAACCTTAGCATCAACATTCTCCCGTTCTATTTTTTGCCCCGTAC
Organism: Desulfobacteraceae bacterium; assembly: GCA_021372055.1. Classification (GTDB taxonomy): domain Bacteria; phylum Desulfobacterota; class Syntrophobacteria; order Syntrophobacterales; family Syntrophobacteraceae; genus SbD1. The sequence goes on from JAJFVB010000203.1 coordinate 2,830, forward strand.
AACAGCTTCCGGATGCCGCTCGAGGGAATCCGCGAGATTGCGCAAAGACCACGCGGCAGCCGAAAGATCTTCCGTCATCTTCAGCAGCTTGTAGCGCAGAGGCGAGTTTTCCTCGAGCATATCCTGCGCGCTCAGCAGAATCGGAGCCATATTCTGATCCGTGTGCTTGGCGAGTTCGCGAAGGCTCGTCACCGCGGCCCTCAGATCATCCGAGATCGGCTGCACCTGTGTATCCACTCTGGAGATCAGTTTTTTCGCGCTCACAGCCACATCGTTTGCGTTGGACACGAGCGGAGCCAGCTGTCCGCCCAGGTTTGTCGTGAGCTGCTGGATAGACTTCATGGTCGTGTTGATAATGACCTTGCTCTCCTCGATTTCCGGAGAGTTCACAAACCGTTCGATCCCATCCAGGGTCTGCTTCAACTTTGCGACGATCTCCTCCAGGGGGAGGCTCTCGAATCTCTTTGCGAACTTTTCGATCGGAGACGGAATGGT
>JAJFVB010000249.1 GCA_021372055.1 Desulfobacteraceae bacterium
TGGACTCGGGAGTGAGTGAGAGGAAATCCCAGAACATGTTCGGATCGGGCAGGTTGGTGGCCGGATTGCGTTTCTGGGTGTGAATGAAGTCCGGAAATTTGAGCGGATCGCGAATGAAGAAGACCGGGGTGTTGTTGCCCACCAGATCGTAGTTTCCGTCTTCCGTATAGAATTTGATGGCGAAGCCTCGGGGGTCTCTCGCGGAATCGGCGGATCCTTTTTCACCGCCGACGGTCGAGAATCGAACGAATAAGTCTGTTTTCCTGCCTATCTCGGAGAGAAATTTTGCCTTGGTGTAGCGTGTCACGTCGGCTGTCACTTCGAAGTAGCCGAATGCGCCTGCTCCCTTCGCGTGCACAACCCTCTCGGGAATGCGCTCGCGGTCGAAATGCGCGAGCTTTTCGAGAAGATGAGCGTCCTGCATGAGCACCGGACCGCGCGGACCGGCTGTGAGGCTGTTCTGGTCGTCTGCCACGGGTATTCCGAATGCAGTTGTCAACGTTTTGCGCTTATCCATCTCTTCCCCCTTGATCATGTTATCCGTTGTATGTGTACTTCCGCGATACATAAGAACCATTCCGGCACTTCGCAATCGGGGGGCTGAAGAAAAGAGCTCATGCGTATTTGCATTCAAGAATGTACCGAATCCCGGAGCAAAAATAAGTCACTCTGCAGGGTCTTCATGCTTAGATTTTAAGAAATCGAAGGAAGCGATGCACGCGTGGACGCACTCACCGGATGCCGATGCAAAGGAGAACCCGAATGACGCCGCCGAATCGGAAATCGAACGGGAGACTGGTTGGAAGCTCCGCAATAGGTTTCAACCTTCCGGACTTCGAGGGCAACGCGCACCGGCTCGAAGACTATCGAGGCTCATGGCTGCTCATGGTTTTCCACCGGCATCTGGGGTGACTTACCTGCCGTGCGCACCTGCTGCAGTTGCGGCAGCATGAAAAAGTGCTCGAAGAACGGAACATCCGGGTTGCTGTGGTGACCTTCGAGTCCGGATTTCTTGCGCGTGCCTATGCCGAGGACACCGGGATCGAGTGGCCGCTGCTTGTCGATGAGAACCGCGAACTCTACCAAGCCTACGGCATGCTTGCCGCAAGTTTCCGGGATATCTGGGGGCCTGCCACCTGGTGGGCCTATCTGAAGGAAATGGCCCGCGGGCGCTTCCCGAAAAGGACGACGGGGGATATCAGCCAGAGGGGCGGGGATGTTCTGATCGATCCTTCCGGCGTCGTCAGGATGCATCACGTTGCGCTGGGCCCCGCCGACCGGCCGTCGGTCGCTTCGATCCTGGCCCTCGTGCCCGAACGAAAAACCTCGACGGCTTTTCGCGCCGAAAGCCCTGCGGCCGACAAGAGCGCCTAGCGTCGCTTTCCTCCTGCTCCCGAGCCTTCGAATCACAAGGATTCAGACGGCCTTCCAAGTGTGAGATAGTGTGTTACAATTGAAACTCTGTGGCGAGAATTCACGTCCTCCGCCGATTTTACAAGAGGTTTGGAATGGATACACATCTGCCCGAAAGAAAATATTCCGATGAAGAAATACGGGAGGAGCATATGCGTATCGTCCGGCTGAGAAGGCTGGTCGATTTTTCGATGGCGTTGATAGCTCAGTCCGCGATGTCGCCCGAGGAAGCCCAGAGAGTGGTCGAAGGGGTTCGAAGCCAAGCGGCCCGCCTTTTTCCCGGAAAGGATGGCACATTCGAGCTTCTGTATACTCCGAGATTCAGACGGCTTATTGCGGAAAAGTTTGCCCTGCTGTAAGATCACACCACCATATTCCCTCCTTCCCCCGGCGAGAGCCCGGACTGCACAGGAAAGATTGGCATGCAGGACGCCATTCGAAAATTGCAGCGAGAAGCGGAGAGAATCGCATCCAAGCATCCCCTTCCCGAATTCTACACGCGCTTCAAGGCTCAGGCGGCCTTGGCGAGAAGGCTCTTCTACAGCCATCCCGGCGTGGTACGGCTGCGTCAGGCCGTTGAGCCCCTGTTCCACGAAGAACTCGGCCATGGGCTTTACCACAGCTCGCGTGTGAGCATCGACTGCGCTGCTCTGCTGTGCATCGAGACGGACTCGGACCGGATGAAACCCATCGCCGTCGAGCGTCTCATGACGATCGGCATCTACTCCGGTTTGCTTCACGATATCTGCCGCGACACGGAAAATCATGCAGAGATCGGGGCCACCGAGGCGGAACGGATCCTGTGCGATTTTCACATAAGCAAGAATGAGATTGCCTGCATCTGCAACGCCATACGCAATCACGAAGCTTTCCTTCCCCCCAAACCGACCAGCCGCCGCTGGATGCAACTGGCGAGCGACTGCCTCTACGATGCGGATAAATTCCGCTGGGGAGCGGACACGTTCACGCACACGCTCTGGCATATGGTCGACCATAAGGGACTCAGTCCCCATGATCTCCTGGCAAGCTTTCCCTGGGGGATGTCCGGCACCCTGCGCATCAAGGAAACTTTCAGGACCCAAACCGGCCGCCAGTACGGGCCGGAAATCATAGACACCGGAGTTGAGATCGGTAAGGAAATCTACCGGCATCTTCTCAAGAATTTTCGGGAAAACACGCGGGATAGCGATCATGCCGGATGATACCCTGACCGCGATAGAGGGAATCCGGGTCGGACATGCCGAAATCGAAGAGAGCTCGACGGGATGCACCGTGGTCCTCTTCGACAGGGAAACCGCGGCGGGCGTTGACATCCGCGGCGGCGCTCCGGGTACCTTCGGCACCGACTCATTGAATCCCCTGAACCTTGTCTCCAGGGTACACGGCCTCTTCTTCGCGGGGGGAAGCGCCTTCGGCCTCAGTGCCGCCGAAGGTGTGAGAAAATACCTCGCGGAGCGAAAGGTCGGGTTTGAAAGCGGACACGGCCTTATTCCCATCGTCGCAGGGGCGATCATTTTCGATCTTGCCTTAAACAGGACGGGTATTTATCCCGGACCGGATCTGGCATATGCGGCCTGCCGGCTCGCTTCGCCGGAACCGGTGCCGGAGGGAAACCTCGGAGCGGGGCTGGGTGCGACGGTCGGAAAGCTCTTCGGTTTTGACAGATGCATGAAAGGCGGCGTCGGCAGCAGCTGCATTTACGGAGCGGAAGGGGTCAAGGTCGCCGCGCTGATGGTGGTGAATGCCTTCGGCGAAATCGTGGACCCGTCCGGGGGAGTCAGGATCGCAGGCGTTCGAAAGTCCTCCGTGAGCCGGTCCCTGGCCGATACCATGCCGGAGGTGCTGAGGTCGAACTGCTTCGGCGGTGGATTCCCCTGCCCCCAGGCAACCGTTGTCGGTGTCGTTGCCACAAACGCCGCCCTCAATAAGGTCCAGCTGACCAAAGTCGCCCAGATGGCGCACGATGGGCTTGCCAGGGCCGTTTACCCGGTTCATACCCAGTATGACGGCGACACGGTGTTCGCAGTGAGCTGCGGTGATATTCAAAACACCGAGGTCAGCCTGATCGGCGCTCTTGCGGCAATGGCCGTGACGGAGGCGATCCTAAGAGGAGTCCGCAAGGCGCGATCACTCCACGGCATTCCGGCGGCGTTCGATATCGAAGCCGGTATATAGCCTGCAAAACGCGGGAGCCGTGCCCGGCCGCCCCCTCCGCACGCCACCGCGCGACTCATTTCGGCGCTTAGCCTCACGCGTTTTCCCGGAAGCCGGGTTCATAGAAGATTTGCCTTTATCTCGGTCGCGCTCGAACGGCGTTTGTCCGCGATCGCGTTGTCCAGCGACCACCGCCCTCCGCCCGCGATCATGAGAGCAAGCGACATTCCGATCACCAGAAGGTGGAATTCGAATCCCTCTCCAGCCTGCTTTCCGAACCAGTTCATGAAAAAACCGTAGGGCAGATGGACCAGAATGATCGCGCCAACCATGTCGCAGAGCACGCCGAAGGCGCAGAAACGCGTGAAAAGGCCAAGCGCGAGGCCGATCGCCCCGAAAGACTCGGCCGCGATTACGAGCGCGGTCAAGATCGGCGGGATGTGATAGTGCTGCGCAAAAGCGTCGATTGTAGCCGCAACCCCGCGTCCGCCAAACCAGCCGAGGAGTTTCATAGCCCCGTGCGGAAACATGACGATCGCGAGCGTAATCCTGATGATGAAACCTTGCCAGCTCCTGTCGGAGCGGAAAAACCATTCCATGATGCCTCTCCAATAAAGGGGTGCGGGGCTTCCATCCGTCTCTGTCTGCGGGAGCAATCTAATCATAGGGCGCGCACGTGTCCGATCCTTTCGAATCGGAAAAGCCGGTGCGGCCGGGAGGCGCCGCATACTTCCTTTGACGAAGTCCGGTATTATCCGGTACGATAGGTGGTCTTCACGGTATTCCGGATCGTCCCCGGCCTTGATCGAAATTCTTCCGTGCGCGCTGTGCGTGATGGGGAAATCCGGTTTTTTTCAGCGAAGCGTTTGGAGCAAGCCGCGATGATATACGAAAAGAGAAAAGCCCTGTTTGAAACGGTGGATATTTATCCGGTGACCTGCGAGAGGCTATCGGCCGGCCGGTCCGATCCCGAGGTGCTGGAGGGCATCATCGCAGGGGGAGCGCGCATCGTTCAGCTCCGGGAAAAGGACCTCTGCGAGAGAGATTTTTTCCGGCTTGCCGAAATATACCGCGAACGCACGGCCAGAGCCGGTATCCTCCTGATAATCAACGACAGGGTGGATGTGGCCATTGCGGTGGGAGCCGACGGCGTGCACCTCGGGCAGGACGATTTCCCCGTTCCGGCGGCAAGGAGAATTGCCCCGGATCTGCTGATCGGAGCCTCCTCGCACAATTTGGAAGAAGCTCTCCGCGCGCAGGAGGAGGGCGCCGATTACGTCAACATCGGTCCCATTTTCCAAACCGGTACGAAGCAGGGCATAGAGCACTTCCTCGGCCCCGAGGCTATCGGAGAAATCGCTCCGCACCTGAGCATCCCTTTTACCGTCATGGGCGGCATCAAGGAATCCAATGTGGGGCTGGTGATTGCGATGGGGGCGAAGAAAGTGGCGGTGGTCACGGCGGTGACTCAGGCCCCGGATATCGCGGAGGCGCTCAGGTCCTTCCGGGACCGGATGAAAAGCTCCGGGTGATTCGCCCGGCCGAATTGAAGCGAGCATGCCGCTTTGCCGCGGAGCACGCCCGTCCCCCTGCTATTTCCCGCCGCGTCTTCTTTGAGTGACGGATTCTCCGCCGATCCCCCAGTTGTCCGTGTTCACTTCCTCGATCAGGACAAAAGTGGTCTGAGGATTCTTGCCCAGGACGTCCACAAGGAGTTGGGTCACACCCTTGATAAGGGCCTGCTTCTGTTCGGCGGTGACGCCGTCGTCGGTGATCTTGATGTTTACAAAAGGCATGGCGTTCCTTTCCGCGGCAGTCTCGAAAGAGACTGCCGTTTTTGGTTTTGCCCCCGCATAGCCTGTGAGTTTTCAGGTTGCGTTGCCCTCGCGCATCAGGCGGCGCATCGCACAGTTGTAGGACAGGATTTGCCACAGTATCAGCAGGAGGATGACCGCCGTGCTCGTTATCGGCAGCCCCTCGTAGGAAACTATGTCGACCGCGTGTTTCGTTGCGCCCGGGTCTTGCGGGCCGGAATCCCGGATCAGGTTCAGGCTGATGTCCAGGGTCAGCACCCGCGTCTTCCCGTCAATCGTCTCTCCCGGGGGGAGCTTGGAAAGAGATACATGGAAACAGGAGAGGAAAAACAGGAAGATAAGGATCGCAAGCGAGGTGAGAAAGGTTTTCTTGACGGCCACCCCGGTCAGCATGATTTCTCTTTCGTCGCGCTCCTTGATGAAAGTCATCCTGCTCAGGACTTCGTCCCGAAAACCGCCCGAAGCCATCAGTCGAAGGCTCAGATAGAGCGAAAGAAGCATCCAGGCCGCAAGTATGAGTCCTCCGAAGTTGTAGATGAGCCGCCATACGGTTTCCGGCCGATCGACGGGACTTCCCCGATAGAGATAGGCATAGACTCCATAGAGCACAAGCACCGGGATTCCGTACGAGAAGATTTGCAGCATCGTTGTGTCGCAACGTTTCATTTCCCATCCTCCTCGACTGAGAAAAGCTCGTTAATATCCGCATCGAAGTGGCGGGCAAGCCGGAATGCAAGCTCGAGAGACGGGTTGTAGCCTCCTCCTTCGATGGCAATGATGGTCGCGCGCGTAACTCCGATTTCCTTCGCCAGCTCCTCCTGCGTAATCCGGCGCTCCGCTCGGAACACACGCAATCGATTGACGATCTTAAGGCGTGGCGAACTCTTGGGCATGGCCTTCGTCACTGCTCCTTTCCCTTTGAAAAAATGTGGACAGTCTCGTTTGCGTTGGGAACTAAGTACAATAAACTATACAATATGTCAATCTTATTTTGGAGTGGAGGGAAAAAAGATCTGATGGAAAAGAGCGGGGAAAATGATTTCCCGCGCGCCCCCTCGGGTTCGCGCTCCGGCGCATGCGGTGGAATGAGCAGCGCAAGCTGCGTGTGGGGTGTGGGGAGCGGGCTCCCCACGCTTTTTGAATCGCTGTTAAGGCTTTTCGCCGAGTTTCAACCGCTGGTCGATGCGGTCGATGATCCGGGGGCAGTCCCATATTCCGTCGACAACGAAGTGAGCGCCGGCATCCAGGAATTTCTTTTCAATCCTTGAGGTCTGTTCGCGGAGGCAGGCGGGGTCGGCCCCTTCAAAGTCCTTCGGGCTCATGCCGAGAAGGCCGCTCGTATTGAGCACGCCGATCGTCCACATTCCGGCGTTCAGCCCCTCTTCCACATCACGGACCGTATGCCCGATCCTGACGAGCGATTCGAGCGGGTAGACTTCGAGGTTCACCGCATTCTGGTAGCACATCCAGGGCAGGGGGCGGCCGCCGGGGACATCCGAGGAGCAGACGACGGTGTCGGGCGAATAGCCCTTCTCCCTTGCCGCTTCGAGCAGAATTGCGGATGACTCATAGCTGAGACTCGTCGTTGACCCAATCCGCAAGCCGCGTTCACGAAACTGCGCGACGGCTTCGGTGAGGCCGGGAATGAGGTCGGCATGGTCGGAAATCTGGAGGGGCATGAGCATCTCGACCTTTCTATAGAGCCGGTCGAGATCGTACGCCGAGGGTTCCGCGCCGTAGACATCCCGCCATTTGGCGCTTACCGATTCGCTCTGCAGCAGGCAGAGAAGATGATCCGCGCAGGAGAGTCCGATCCCGCTGCGCACCTCGTCCGCCGTTATTTGCACCCAACTCTCCCCGAATGCCTCTATGAAGGGCTGAATGGATGCAAATCCTCCGAAATCGACTGCAACACCCGACCATCCGAGAATTACGCCCCGGACCGGTCCGTGAAACGGTTTTTTCCTGGAGAAAACCTCAATTTTTCGAGAATCCATGCTGCGTGGGCCTTCGGAAGAATGGGGAAAAATGGTTCAGCGCCCGGAGGGTACAGGGCGCGCCTTGATGATAATCATTGCCCGGTGAAGGGGCGCTACGGCCGGGGCGGGGAAAAAACCGGGGGAGCGATATTCTCGCTCCCCCGGACAGGCTCTCGCAAAACAATTACGGATCGCCTGGAAGACAGTTACCCGCAGCTATTTGAGAGCGGCTGCGAATGCGTCTTTTGCAATCTTGCCCATCTCTCCCAGGTTTTCCACGACGGTGAGTCCGGCTTCGCGCATGGCCTTGATCTTGCCCTGTGCCGTACCGCTGGAACCGCTGATGATGGCGCCCGCGTGGCCCATGCGGCGTCCCGGAGGTGCGGTGAGGCCGGCGATGAAGCCGATAACGGGCTTCTTGACGTTTTTCTTGATGAAGTCAGCGGCTTCTTCTTCCGCCGATCCGCCGATTTCGCCCACCATGATGATGGCCTTGGTCTCGGGGTCCGCGTTGAATGCCGTGAGGCAATCGATAAAATTGGTGCCGTTTACCGGGTCACCACCGATGCCGATGACGGTGCTCTGGCCCATCCCGAACTGCTGAATCTGATGCACGGCTTCGTACGTCAGGGTTCCGGAACGGGATACGATGCCGACATGGCCGGGCGAATGAATATGGCCGGGCTGAATGCCGATCTTGCACTGGCCGGGCGTGATGATGCCGGGGCAATTCGGTCCGATGAGGCGGCTCTTGCTCTTGGCAAGAAAATTCTTGACCTTCATCATATCCATCACGGGAATACCTTCGGTGATCGCCACGATCAGAGGTACGCCCGCGTCAATCGATTCCAGAATTGCGTCGGCGCAAAATGGAGGCGGAACGAATACCATCGCCGCATTTGCTCCTGTTTCCTTCACCGCTTTGGCGACGGTGTTGAAAACGGGGATGCCTTCGACGCTCTGACCGCCCTTGCCGGGGGTTACGCCCGCCACTACGTTTGTGCCGTAGTTTTTGCAGTTAATCGTGTGGAACTGGCCCTCACGGCCAGTAATGCCCTGAACAACCAACCTTGTATTCCGGTCCACCCAAATGCTCATGATTTCCCCCTTCTATCCTTTAGCGACTGCTGCAATTTTTTGGGCGGCGTCTGAAACGTCTTTAGCCGTTATGAGGTTGAGTCCGGATTTGTCGAGAATGGACCGGCCCTCTTCAACATTGGTCCCTTCCATGCGGATGACCACGGGGACCTTGATGCCGACTTTCTTTGCAGCTTCGACAACACCGTTGGCGAGTCTGTCGCACCGGAGGATGCCGCCGAAAATGTTAATAAGGACACCCTTTACCGACGGGTCGGCCAGGATGATCCTGAAGCCGTTTTCGACCTGCTCGGCGCTCGCGCCGCCGCCGACGTCCAGGAAGTTCGCCGGAGCCGCGCCGGCCTGCTGAATGAGGTCCATGGTGGCCATGGCGAGGCCTGCGCCGTTAACCATGTTGCCGATGTTGCCGGAGGGCATCTTGATGTAGTTCAGTTCGTACTTTGATGCCTCAACCTCGGAAGGATCTTCCTCATCGAGGTCGCGCCATTCCTGGATATCCTTGTGGCGATACATCGCGTTGTCGTCGAAATTGATCTTGCCGTCGAGAGCGATGACTCTTCCGTCCTTGGTCAGGATCAACGGATTGATTTCGACCAGGGAGCAGTCATAGTCCACGCACATCTTGTAGAGCTTCATCGCCATCGCGGTGAACTGCTTTACGAGGTCGCCCGTCAAATTCAGGCCGAATGCCAGTTCGTTTGCGTGATAACCCTTCATGCCGACGAGGGGATCTATATAGACCTTGATGATCTTCTCGGGTGTCTTGGCGGCGACTTCCTCGATATCCATACCGCCGGCCTCGCTGGCCATGAAGACGATCTTCGCGGTCCCTCTGTCGGGGAGCACGCTCAGATAAAGCTCTTTTGCGATGGGAAGCCCTTCTTCAATGAGGAGCTTCTTGACCAGCTTGCCTTCCGGGCCGGTCTGGTGCGTTACCAGGGTCATCCCCAGGATGCTGGACGCGTACTTTTCGACTTCCGCCGCAGTCTTTGCCAGCTTAACGCCGCCGCCTTTTCCGCGTCCGCCAGCGTGGATCTGGGCCTTGACGACTACCGGAAAAACTCCCAGTTCCGCGCCGATCTGCTTCGCTTCGTCAACGCTGAAGGCCGCTTTCCCGCGAGGGATGGGGACTCCATACTTTTGAAACAATTGTTTAGCTTGAAACTCGTGAATCTTCATAATTCTCCTCGCTATCCCCGAAACAACTCCATCTTGTGCAGATCATGTCTCACCAACGAGAGCCCTAGTCAAAAGCATCTGCTTCGCAATTCCTTATTCCTAAATGAAACTTCTCACAATGTCAAACATTGATTTGGAATTTCGCCAGCCTAATTGAATTCCGGTCGAAATTGCATTATTTGCACACAAAGATGTTCAGAAAAATCCCCGTATTCACTTTAGACAAAAGTAGCGGCGGGATACCGTCACTTGGCGTCCATTTCACAAGCCTTACAAAAATGGCTTTTCATACTCCATACCGGCCCATAAATAAAGCACGATTTGCACGAAAACCGCCATTCCGATCGCTTCTTACAGCCGCGGATTGCAGCGGCAGGCAAGCTCCGATCGGCAAAGGGCCGGGTAGTCCGTGCTCCCGGGCGTTTCTCCCGTGTTCAAGAGTCGCAACCCGTTCATTATGACGAGAAGCGATGCGCCCATATCGGCGGCGATGGCCCCCCAGAGGGTCGCGATCCCACCCGCGGCCAGCGCGAAAAACGTGATTTTTACAAGCAGCGCAAATACGATGCTCTGCCGGATGACGCGGAGCGTCTTTTTCGAATGTCCTATCAACCAGGGGATCTTCCTCAGATCGTCGGCCATGAGCGCTATGTCGGCGGTTTCGATGGCCGCATCCGTTCCCATTGCCCCCATCGCGATTCCGACCGTTGCCGCAGTCATCGCCGGAGCGTCGTTAATGCCGTCCCCGACCATGGCGACCCCGCCGTTCTTCCGTCCGAGTTCCTCAACCAGGCGCACCTTGTCGCCGGGCAGCAGCTCGGAGTGAAATTCGTCAATCCCGGCGGCACGGGCAGCCATTTCCGCCGTCTTCCGGTTATCACCCGTAATCATCGTGATCTTCCGCAGGCCGAGCGACCTGAGATCGGATATCACCTCGGCGGCTCCCTCCCTCACCGTGTCCGCGAGGCTCAGAATACCGCAGACCTCCCTGCCGCATCCCATCAGCACGATCGATCCCCCCGCCTCTTTGAGTGCGCGGATCCTCTCCTGCACGGGGGCGCTTGCGTCCCCGCGGCGTTCGAGCATCCGGTGGCTTCCGATCCAGTAGTCCCTGCCGCCGATGACGCCCTCCGCGCCTTCACCCGGAATGACGGAGAAGCTCTCGGCAACGGAACGGCCGATTCCCCTCTCGGCTGCGTGCTGCAGAATCGCGCGCGCGAAAGGATGCGCGCTATGGGCTTCCAGCGCGGCCGCATGGGCCACGAGATCTTCTTCGCCGTGGTCTCCGAGCGGAATAATTTCCTTTACCTCGGGGCATCCCCGGGTGAGGGTCCCGGTCTTGTCGAAGGCGATGGCCCGCAGGTGAGCCGGCGCCTCGAGGTAAGCTCCCCCCTTGATCAGGATCCCGTTTCGCGCGGCGGAACTCAATCCGGCGACAACCGTTACCGGCGTGGATATGACCAGGGCGCACGGGCATGCGATCACCAGGACGACCAGCCCCCCGTAGACCCACCTGGCCCAGTCGCCCCCACCGGCAAGAGGCGGAACGACTGCGATAAGCAGGGCCACGATCATCATGACGGGCGTATAGCCCCGCGCGAATTTCTCAACCCACTGCTCGGCCGGCGCTCTTCTGGATCTACCCTCTTCGATCATGCGGATGATCGTCGAAAGCGTCGTATCGGATGCCGGCCGCGTGGAGCGGAATTGGATCGTTCCTTCTTCGTTTATCGTGCCGGCAAAAACGTCGCTTCCGGGGCTTTTCAGCACACCGGCGGATTCTCCCGTGATCGGGGCCTGGTTTATCGTCGTAACCCCCCGCGTGACAACCCCGTCCAGCGGGATGCGCTCACCGGGGTGCACCACGACGGTGGATCCGACCGGGACTTGTCCGACCGGCAGTTCCTCGAGGTCGCCATCCCCGGGGCAGATCGTGCGTGCCGTGGCCGGGGTTATATCCAGAAGCGCGGAGATCTCGCGCTTGGCCCGCCCTATGCTCCAGGATTCAAGCAGGAGCGCCAGGGCGAACAGAAAGCTTACCGATGCGGCTTCAAGCCACTGCCCGAGCGCAATTGCACCGGCCACGGCAACGGTCATGAGAAAATTCATGTCCGGCCGGAAACGCCTTGCGGCATACAAGGCCTTTGGAAAAATGAACCAGCCTCCCGAGACGATCGCCGCTATGTAGAGGCCAATCGCCGCTGCGGGGGTAACCGCGGCTCCGCCGCTTTCCGCAAGCATTTCCAGGATGCTTCCCCGCCCCAGGGCTTCGAGCGCCATGGCTCCGAGCGCAAGAATTCCGCTCCCGGCGCAGGCAACGACCCTGCCGTTGAGTTCGAACATCCGTCCGGTCTCGGGCAGGCTTGCCCCCGACAGAGAAGCTTGCATGCCGGTTTTCGCCACTGCCGCGATGATCCGTTCCGACGTTTCCGAATCGAGCTTCCCCTCGACGATCATCTTCGCCTGGAGCAGATCGAAAGAGAGGTTTTCATCGCCCGCAAGCGGAGCGACCGCTGCCTTCAAAACGGCGATCTCATCGGCGCAGCACATTCCTTTTATGTGAAATGAAGTCTTGTCCATGAGATTGGCAGCAACTCTCAAATCGCCTTCGGGAAAGTCTGCAGCCCCAGGCCCTGGAAGGTTTCCCGCGATCCGCAAAAACGCTGTGTGATTTCACGCAATTTGATATAAAACCCAGCCATGACGAATAATAATCCTAAATCCGCGTTAAGGGAATTCCGGTATGAGGCCTTCAGCGCCGGGATTTGGATCTCTCGGCACATTTGACCCGAAAGCGCATTACATAGTCCGAAAACGGGGCAGGCTGCTCTCTTTCCGGGCCCAACAACCCAAAAACCGCTCCGCCGATCCGGAGCCCCGAGGAGGATAAGGTATGAAAAGCTATCGCAAGGAATTGTGGTTCAATGTTCCCGAGCGGATGGGGTTTGTGAACATCACGCCGCAAATCGAGTCGTGCCTTCGCGAGAGTGGGATAAGAGAGGGGCTGCTCCTCTGCAACGCCATGCACATCACCGCATCGGTGTTCATAAACGACGACGAGTCCGGATTGCACGGCGACTATGCGCGCTGGCTCGAAGTTCTCGCGCCGCATGAACCCGTGTCGCAGTACCGGCATAACGTCGGCGAGGACAATGCGGATGCACACATGAAACGGCAGCTCATGGGGCGTGAGGTCGTGGTCGCCATTACCGAGGGTAAGCTCGATTTCGGGCCTTGGGAGCAAATCTTTTACGGCGAGTTCGACGGTCGCCGCCGCAAGAGGGTACTGGTAAAAATAATCGGCGAGTGACCAAACCCCGGCGTGTTGCGCTTGCGGGGGGAATCATTCCCCCGCTCTTTGGTGTTTTGAAAGGTGTCGGCTTGAACGCAATCTGGTTATTTGGCGATTAGATCGCTCCCTTGCCGCCCGCGGCAAGGGACTCCAGGGCCGTGCGGTCGAGCACGGTTATCCTGCGGCCTTCGACGGCCAGGATCTGCTGCTGAGCCATTTTCGCCAGGATCCGCGAGAGGGTTTCGGGGATGGTTCCGAGCAGGCCGGCAAGTTGTGCCTTGGTGATGTCGAGTTCGAGGTTCTCGGAATCGGCGCTGCGGCCGCCCAGGTAGATCAGATAGGCCGCGAGCCGGGCAGGCACTTCCTTGAGCGACAGGTCTTCGATCAGGTGGGTGAAGCGGCGCAGCCTCTGCGACAGGATCGCCAGCATGTTCAGAGCGATCGAAGGCTCGCGCTCGATAAGACGGACGAAATCCCCCCTCGGAAAAAACAGGACCCGGCTCGACTCGATGGCCTCCGCGCTCGCGGGGTAGTTTCCACCCGCGAAAACGGGCACTTCTCCGAAAATTTCGCCCGAGCCGAAAATGTGCAGGATCTGCTCCTTCCCCTCAAGCGAGAGCTTGTAGATCTTCATTCGCCCCGATAGCAACAGGTAGAAGCCCTTTGCCTTCCCTCCCTCGGAAAAAAGCGACTGCCCCTTGTCGAATCTCTGATCCAGACTGATCCGCGCCAATTCTTCCAACTGCTTTGAGGGCAAGCCCTGGAAAAGCAGGGCCCCTGCTATTTCGTCCAATATTTTCATGCGTGTAGGCCCTTTTCCGGAATAGATGAATGCTTATTTTCGAAAAAGCGACAAGCCATTGCGGCAATTCCCGGCATTCACGGAAAAAATCCAGGCTTTTTGATTTAAGTCAAGGATTCTTTTTGACCCCGGAATTAGTTTGAGCCTGAAAGCGGGAACACAGGCAACAAAGAGGCTCACGGCAGGTCTTATCAAAAACTTTTCATTGCGAGGAGAACAAATATGTTTTGCTACCAGTGTGAACAGACGGCGAAGGGGGAAGGATGCACCAAAATCGGAGTCTGCGGCAAACAGCCTGAAGTGGCCGCATTGCAGGACTTGCTGGTCCATGCGCTCCAGGGACTGTCTCTTTTTGCCGTTGAAGCCCGAAAGCACGGGATTGTCGACAGAGAAATCAATGTGTTCACCTGCGAGAGCCTGTTTTCGACTTTGACCAATGTCAATTTCGACCAGAAATATTTCATGGAGGTAATCCCCAAGGCGGTTCAGCTCCGTGAAAAACTGAAGGGGAAGATTGCCGCGGCGGGGGGGAAGACCGATTTCGATGCTCCCGCGGCCAACTTCAAGCCCGCCGCCGGCATTGACGGGCTCATCGCGCAGGCGGCCTCGGTCGGCCTGAAATCCGACCCGTCTATCAACCCCGACCTTCTGTCGCTCAGGCACACGACGCTCTTCGGGCTCAAGGGCATTTCCGCTTACGCCGACCACGCCCAGATACTCGGACAGGAAGACCCAGCCGTCTACGGCTTCCTCCAGGAAGCGTTGGCCACCTTGACCCGCAAGGACGTCCCGATGGACGAGTTGCTCGGCCTCGTTCTTAAGACCGGCGAAGTCAACCTGCGGGCGATGGAGCTTCTCGACGCCGCCAACACGGGCGCCTACGGTCATCCCGTGCCGACGTCGGTACCCCTCGGGCATAAGGCCGGTAAGGCAATCCTCGTCTCCGGACACGATCTGAAAGACCTGGAACTCCTGCTCAAGCAGACCGAAGGCAAGGGGATCTACATCTACACTCATGGTGAGATGCTTCCCACGCACGGCTATCCGCAACTGAAAAAATACCCCCATTTCTACGGACATTACGGAACGGCGTGGCAAAACCAGCAGAAAGAGTTTCCGAGCTTCCCCGGCGCGATACTCATGACCACCAACTGCATTCAGCGACCGGCGCAGGTCTACGGCGAGAATATTTTTACGTCGGGATGCGTCGGGTGGCCGGGCGTTCCCCACGTGGAAAACAACAACTTCGGGCCGGTAATCCGGAAGGCGCTTGAGATGCCCGGTTTTGCAGAGGATTCGAACAGCAAGAGCGTCATGGTGGGGTTTGCCAGAAACACGGTCCTCAGCGTCGCCGACAAGGTGATCGATGCGGTCAAGGGGAAAAAGATCCGCCACTTCTTCCTTGTCGCCGGTTGCGACGGGGCGAAGCCCGGACGCAATTACTACACGGAATTCGTGGAGAAGGTGCCCGATGATTGCATCGTCCTGACACTCGCCTGCGGAAAATTCCGCTTCTTCGATAAAGACCTGGGAACGATAGGCGGCCTCCCGCGCCTGATGGACATGGGGCAGTGCAACGACGCCTATTCCGCCATTCAGGTCGCGGTGGCGCTTTCCAAAGCCTTCAATGTGGGAGTCAACGACCTCCCGCTCTCGCTCATACTCTCCTGGTACGAACAGAAAGCGGTCGCGATCCTTTTGACCCTGCTCCACCTCGGCATAAAGAATATCAGGCTGGGACCCTCGCTCCCCGCTTTTGTCAGTCCGGGGGTGCTCGACGTACTGGTGAAAAATTTCGACATCAAGCCGATCACGACCCCCGACGAAGACCTGAAGGCAATTCTGGGGTAGAGGAGCAACGGCTGGTTCTTTGGGATTGTCGAAACCGCGAGGCGGGCCGGGCGTCCGGACCCGCCTCATCCGCGGAGGGAAAGATGAAATGCCCGGGCCAGGATACCCGTTTCTGGGGACATGAGGCGATTTTCGAGGCGCACTGCCCGAAATGCGAGGCTCCGGTTGAGTTCTTCAAAGACGAGAGCTCCCGGAAGTGCCGCAGGTGCGGCCACAGGGTGCTGAATCCCAATATGGACTTCGGCTGCGCGGCGTACTGCAAATATGCCGAGGAGTGTTTGGGAGAGATTTCCCCCGAGCTTTTGGCAAAACGGGCCGAGATGCTCAAGGACCGGGTTGCCGCGGAAGTGAAGCGATCGCTCGGGCGGGATTTCAAGAGGATAGGACGCGCTCTTAAAGTCGCGGAATTTTCAAGGGAAATACAGAGGGAAGAGGGTGGAGACGAAGCCGTCGTCATCCTGGCCGCCTACCTTGAGAGCATACGCTCCGGGAACGCCGCACCCGGACAGAGCCCAGCCGATATTCTCGCCCGCGCCGGAGCCCCTTACGGGCTTGCCGGAGAAGTCCTGGCGATCCTTGAAGGCAAGGGCGCGCAGGGCGGCGATGCGTCGTCCAATTTCCGGTGCTTCCATGATGCGAAAAGGATCGCCGACCTGGCGGAAGGCGCAATGCCGGCCTTGGAAAGCGGGCCGGAAATTTCCGCTCTCGGACTACTTACTGAAACCGGGCGGAAGATCGCAACGCGCGTTCTCGCCGGGACCGGTCCCGAGGCGTAAAATTTGCGAATCGATTGGGATTCCAATCGGGAGAAATACAATGGCGAAGATTCGGAAAATCGTGGAAATCGACGAGGAACTCTGTGACGGCTGTGGACTTTGCGCCATCGCCTGCGCGGAAGGCGCGCTGGAAATCAGGGACGGAAAAGCGCGCCTGATAAAGGAATCCTATTGCGACGGCCTTGGAGCCTGCCTCTCGGGGTGCCCGCAAGGGGCCGTTCGCGTGATCGAGCGCCCGGCCGACGAGTTCGACCCGGAGGCCGTCGAGGAACATCTCGAAGCTCGGCAAAAACCGGAGCCGATGCCCTGCGGTTGTCCTTCGACCCGAGTCCAGACCCTGCTCCGGGGACCGGTCGAGCATGCCGGGCCGGGCCGGGTCGAACTCAAGGAAGGTGATTCCGAACTCACCAACTGGCCCGTTCAGATAAAGCTCGTGCCGCCGACCGCCGAGTTTCTCAAGGGAGCCGACCTCCTGGTCGTTTCCGATTGTGCGCCCGTGGCCTACCCGAACTTCCACAAAAAGTTCGTGGGCGGAAAAACCGTTCTTCTGGGCTGCCCCAAGCTGGACGACACCGGAGAATACGTCCGGAAATTCGAGGAAATATTCCGGGTTGCCGATATCCGGTCCGTTACGGTTGTCGACATGGAAGTGCCCTGCTGCTCGGCCATGCCGGCGATGGTGGCCCAGGCGATGAAGGCCGCGGGAAAGCAGGTTCCCATGGAAGAAATCGTGATAGGGGTTCGCGGCCGGATACTCAGACAAGGCCAGAACGCTGCCTGAAGCCGTTTCGGGCACGTCATCGTGGGGGGCTGCTGATACCAAGCTTTCATACCGCGGGGAGCCTGCTCCCCACACCCCACACGCAGCTGCGCTGCTCATTTCGGCGTTTGCGGCGGGCCGTTGGCCGGGCCGCAAGCGCCATCAGTTCTAGCTTGAACGCAATCCGGTATGAGTCAATTATCGCGGATTATCCGAACTCCGGGGCTCCGTTTCGCGCCTCTTTTTTCTTGCAAGCACGCCCAAGTACAAGTAAAAGCAAACAACTGTGACTTTCTCCGCCCAGGTCTTCCTGCTGCGTCTCATTCGGTCACGCCCTATTTACTCGGTCGAAAAGAGTGCTTTATTTCACTGAAGTGTCAAAAAGGTGGGAAGTCTGAAGCATCGAGATGAGAACGGCTCGGAGGCTTGAGGGCATGCCCGCTCGTTTTCGCGGGCGGCCCTGTACCCGAATTTCGGCTGCAAATTCTCCGGCACTCCGGCGGATCCCCTGTCCGCGCGGGGCTGTTATCAAACTGCCGTCTTGCGGCCCCTTTCCGACTGCATTTTTTCCGTATCGGCAACGAACACAATTAGGAGGAGGAGAACATGAGAGGATTTGTCAAAGGGATGCTGCTCTCAACTTTGGTTCTGGGAGTGGCCCTGAGCGGGTGCGCCCGGAAGAGCGCAGAGACCGAAGCAACGAAAGCAACGGCAGTCATGAACCCGACCGAGGCAAGCAAGGTCAAGGGCTTCGTCAGCTTCGCAAAGGACGGTAAGGGCTTGCGCATTATAGCGGATATCCAGGGTCTTGCGCCCGGGCCTCACGGATTTCACATTCATGAATACGGCGACTGCAGTTCCCCCGATGCAGCTTCGGCCGGCGGCCATTTCAATCCCTTCGATATGCCTCATGCGGGCCCGAAGGTGGAGAAGCACCACGCGGGTGATCTCGGCAACGTCGAAGCGGATAAGAACGGACGGGCAAAACTCGAAATCATGGTGGAGGGACTGAGCCTGGAGGGACGCAACTCCGTAATAGGGCGCTCCATCATCGTTCATGCCCAGGCCGACGACTTCAAGACTCAGCCTACCGGCAACTCAGGAGCACGGGTTGCGTGCGGCGTTATAGGCATATCGAAGTAATCTCTGGATCAATCATCGGCAGAAACGAATAACGGGGACCGCAGTCCCCGTTATTTCGCCGATAATGGAATCTCAGCAACTGCAGGAGGTCGAACTGCAGCCCCCGCCACCGCCGCCGACCGGCACCTCGGAAGATACCCGAAAACCCGAGCCCATGCCGTAGGACACATAGTCCACCGTCACGTCCTTGGTCTTCTCGTGCAGGTCCTTGTCGATCATCATGGTAAAACCGTTGATGTGAAAGACGTCATCGGATTCTTTAGGTTCATCCAGAACCATTGCAAGGGACGGCCCCGCTCACCCGCCCGTCTGGAGAAACACCCGGATCGGGCTGATCTCCTTTTCCTTGAAGTAATCCTTCAAAACAACTTCCGCTTGCTCAGACATGTGAATCATTAAAGAGGTCTCCTTCCAAATTTGGACACTTCACCGGTCCTGCCCCGCCGTGGATATCCGAAAGCACTGTTTCCATCGTGCTGGAGCTGTCGCTTCTTTCCGCTGGTTTTCTGCTGGTAGCCATTCAAATTAACATAATTATTCGGACTGGAAAAGGCACTATCAAAAAATCAAATGACAAAATTAAGCAGACATAGGATTTTCCTATGCATTCTCAGTGACGGAGTGCCGGTCCGGTTTGATAGCGGTTGACAGAAACGAGACTTGTATTCATACTGAAATCGCTCTACGTATTGGTCAGGAGTCGTTGCAAGATCGTATTGCAGATGGTTGTGCCGGCAATTTCCAGTCCCTGCGCCCGAATCCGGTAAATCTGAATAAGGCAAACGGTTCAGCTCGTGTTCTGAATGAAAAGGGGAAAACGTATGGCTGCTTCCCGGAGAAGAATCCTGCTTGTAGTCGATGGATCCTACCAGTCTTACGAGGTGATCAATTACATCAGCGAAGCGCTTCCGCCCAAGAACACGGCGGTTGTGCTGCTCCATGTCACCAGCAAGGTTCCCGAGGCGTTTTGGGACCTGGAGAAAGACCCTGTGTGGCAGCAGAAGGTCCAGACGGTTCGAGGCTGGGAAGTTCAGCAGGAAAACAAGATCAGGGATTTCATGGACCGGGCGCGCCAGGTCTTCAAGGATGCGGCTTTCCCCGACGAAGCCATCACGGTCGATGTCCGGGGAAGGCGGGAGGGAATCGCCAGGGACATCGGGGCCGAGTCGCACCGGGGCTACGATGCGGTCATCCTGGGCCGGAGGGGCTTGAGCACGATCCAGGGTCTCGCCCTTGGCGGCGTTGCCAGCAAAGTCGTCCTGAAGGTCTCCGATATGGCCGTATGGCTCATCGGCGGCAGGCCGGAACCGGACCGGATCATCATCGGAATGGATTCCTCGGAGGGCTGCCAACTGGCGGTGCAGCACGTTGCGTCCATCACCGCGGGACTGAACAAGCGGGTGCTCCTTCTTCACGTTGTCCGCAGATTGAATGGGGATTCCAACGGTCTCGCGGCCGGTATGGAGGAGTTGCAGAAGGAAAGGGAGGCCAGGGCCGCAAGGGAAATGGAAGCGGTCTTCAAAACATCCTCCGGGAAGCTCATGGAGGCCGGAATTCCCGAGAAAAACATAGAAACCAAGATCCTTACCGGAGTCTCATCACGCGCCGGTGCGATCCTCGACGAGGCCAAGGCGGGCGGTTACGGCACGATTGTTATCGGTCGCCGCGGTGTCTCCACGGTCGAGGAGTTCAGCATGGGAAGGGTGACAAACAAGCTCGTCCAGGCAGCCAAGGACAGGGCGCTCTGGATTGTCGGCTAATACGCTTTGGAAAGCGGGGGAATCACATCCCCCGCTCTTTGCCCCGGCGGACTTTTCTACCCACCCAGATAGGCTTCGCACACCTTTGCATTCTGCATGATATCCTTTCCGGTTCCTTCGAGGACGATGGAGCCGGTTTCCAACACATAGGCATAGTGCGCGATTTTGAGAGCGGCGAAAGCGTTCTGTTCGACCAGGAGGACGGTCTTTCCCACCTCGTTGATATTCTGGATTATGTCGAAAACATTCTTTACCAGAAGCGGCGCAAGGCCCAGGGAAGGCTCATCGAGCAGGATCAGGTTCGGCGCGCCCATGAGGGCGCGAGCGAGCGCGAGCATCTGCTGCTCGCCGCCGGAGAGGGTTCCGCCTTTTTGGCCGCTGCGCTCCTTGAGGCGCGGGAAGACCTCGTAGACCCACTCGAGGTCTTTCTGGATTTCCGCCTTGTTGTTGCGGCTGTAGGCCCCGAGCATGAGGTTGTCGAGCACCGAGAGGTGCGGAAATATCTTGCGGCCCTCGGGAGACATCATGATCCCCCCGCGGACTATGTCGACAGGGGTTTGGCCTGCGATATCCCTCCCGTCATAGACGATAGAGCCCTTGATGTTTTTGACCAGGCCGGAAATGGCCCTGAGCGTGCTGCTCTTGCCTGCGCCGTTGGCGCCGATGAGGGTGACGATCTTGCCCTTGGGGACTTCGAGGGATATCCCCTTGAGGGCGTGGATTCCGTCGTAATATACGTGAAGATCCCGGACACTAAGCATCGGCGACGCACTCCTCTCCCAGGTAGGCTTCAATGACCCTGGGATTTTTCCGGATACTCTCGGGAGGCCCCTCCGCGATAGTTTCCCCGTAATCCAGGACCCACATGTGCTCGCATACTCCCATCACCACCTTCATGTCGTGTTCGATGAGAAGGATCGTCAGGTTGAATTCCGTCCTGATCTTCCGGATGAAGTCCATCAGTTCGTTTGTTTCCTGCGGGTTCATGCCGGCGGCGGGTTCGTCGAGCAGGAGGAAATTCGGCTCCGTCGCGAGGGCCCGGGCGATCTCCAGGCGGCGCTGCGCTCCGTAGGGCAGGCTGCGCGACTTCTCGTCGGCAAAGCTTTCCAGTCCCACCACTTTCAGGAGTTCGAGCGATTTGGCCGCGACCGCCCTTTCCTCTCTCAGGTTTGACGGGAGGTAGAACAGGTTGTGAAGCCAGTTCGATTTTTGCCTCACGTGACAGCCCACCATCACGTTCTGAAGCACGGTCCCGTTTCCGAAGAGCCGGATGTTCTGGAACGTGCGCGCTATCCCCGCCCGGCATACAAGGTGGGGCGGCATGCCCGTGATGTCCCGGCCGTTGAAGATGACCCGGCCTTCCGTGGGCCTGTAGAAGCCGGACATCATATTGAAGCAGGTGGTTTTCCCGGCGCCGTTGGGGCCGATAAGGCCCACGATGCTTCCCTTGCCGATTCGGGCCTTGAAGCTGTGGACCGCCGTCAGCCCGCCGAATTTTATCGTGAGGTCCCTGGCTTCCAGAATCATGTCACGATCCATTTGCGCTACCTCTTTTGGAGAATTTCCCGAAAAGCCAGTCCCACCGGAACTCGCGCATGCCCATGAGCCCTTCCCGGCGGAAGAGAATGATGAACAGGAGCGCGAGCGAAAACACGACCATGCGCATCCCCGGGATGCCCTTCAGTTCGAAGCTGCCGATAAAAATGGGCGATTCGACGAATCGCAGCCATTCCATCAGGATCGTTATCCCGATGGATGCGAGCACCGAACCGGTGAGGGAGCCCAAACCGCCCGTCACCACGATCATGAGGACGTTGAAGGTCAGGGTGAAGAGGAACATCTTGGGATCGATCGTGGTAAGCAGGCTTGCAAGAAGCGCCCCTCCCACTCCCGCGAAAAACGCCCCTATGGTGAAGGAGAGCAGCTTGTAGCGGAAAATATTGATGCCCATCGCCTTGGCGGCCGCCTCATCGTCCCGGATGGCCATGAAAACGTTGCCCAGATTGCTGTTGATGATCCGGGCGATACAGTAGAGCGTGATGATGAACCATCCGAAATTCCACCAGATGTTTGCGTAATCCGGTATGCCCTTGAATCCGAGCGCTCCGTTGGTGAGCCGCGGAATGTTGTTGGCCAGAACGCGGATGATCTCGGCAAATCCCAGCGTGGCGATTCCGAGATAGTCGTCGCCAAGGCGGAGAAGGGGTATTCCGACCAGCAGGCCGGCAAACGCCGCCACCAGGCCACCGCCTATCACCGCCAGGAAAAACGGGGCCTGCGCCGCCTGCACCCAGGAATAAGGGCTCACCAGGATGAAAAGCATTTCCTTCTGCGTTTCGGGCAGGATCAGGATCGAGCAGGTATAGGCTCCGATAGCCATGAAACCGGCGTGCCCGAGGCTGAACATGCCGGTGAACCCGTAGATCAGGTTGAGGCTCAGAGCCAGGATGGCGTTGATTGCTATCAGATTCAATATCTGGATGCGGTACCCGCCGAAGGATTCCTGCGCCCACCACAAAAAGAGGCTGAGGACCGCCGCCGCCGCCACATTGAGAAGTATTTTCGTTTTGCGGTCCATCACACCTTGTCCTCCAGTTTTTCGCCCAGTAGTCCCGTGGGCTTTACGAGCAGGATGCCGATCAGCAGGATAAAGGCCAGCGCGTCGCGGTATCCGGCTAGGTCGGGGAAAACCGCCACGGCCATGATCTCGATGAGCCCGAGCCCGATTCCGCCGATAACCGCGCCCTGAATCGACCCGATGCCGCCCACAACGGCCGCGATGAATGCCTTGAAACCGGGAATCATGCCCATGACGGGCTGCAGTTGCGGATAGCGCAGGGTCCACATGATGCCCGATGCCGCCGCCAGGGCCGAACCGATCCCGAAGGTGATGGCTATGACCCGGTTCACGGGCACGCCCATGGCGTAGCTTGTCTCGATGTCCTTGGATATGGCCCTCATGCCCAGCCCCGGTTTGGTTTTATAGACGATGAAAACAAGGCCCATCATGAGCAGGAAGGAAAGCACCGGGACAAAAAGGGTCAGGGGCAAAACGCGAATGTCTCCGACAACGATGGCGTTTTCCAGCCAGTCGGGCCGGTAGACTTCGCGAGGGATGGCGGAGAAGACGACGATGGCCAGGTTTTGCAGGAAGAATGAGACTCCGATCGCGCTGATAAGGGCTGAGATGCGGGGGGCGTCGCGAAGAGGGCGGTAGGCGATCCGGTCGACCAGGACACCCAGCGCCCCGACGACAATGACTGCCACCACCATGGCGACAGCCCAGGGCAAGTGCAGGAGCACGATGCCCCAGAAGACGAAATACGCCCCGAGCATGAAGATTTCGCTGTGCGCGAAATTGATCAGCCGCAGGATGCCGTAGACCATCGTGTAGCCAATGGCTATGAGGGCATAGAGACTGCCTAGGGTGACGCCGTTCAGGAGATGCTGAACGAACATTGCCAGACTCATGAATTCTTCCTCTCTTGGGTATTGCGCTCAAAGGAGGTATGACTCGCGCTTTCACGTGCGCGGAGGGCGCGGGGGAACACGGATCCCCCGCGCTTTCGAGTTTATTGAACGCAAACTGAGTGTCGCACGTTCCGGAGGCCGCAAGCGGGCCAACGCCACTAGAGCTCCGGTGTGATGTCGCCGATGTAGGTCTTCTTGCCGTCCTTGATCTGGACGAGGCCGACCGGCTTTTCGGCGTCATGGGTCTTGTTGATGGTCGTCGCGCCGGTCACGCCGGGGAATCCCTTGGTCTCCGCCAAAGCCTCGGTGATCGCTTCGGGTTCGGCCTTGCCGGCCCGCTTGATGGCATCGAGCGTGATCATGTACGCATCGTAGCCGAGCGCCGCATTGACGTTGGGTTCCTTGGTCGGATGGAGCTTCTTCCAGTTGTCGGTGAACTGCTTTGCTATCGGGCTCATGTCTTTCATGGAGGGATCATACGGGAAAGTCGTGTGGATGAAGCCTTCCACGGCCTTGCCGCCGATCTCTGTGATCTTGGGGTTGTCCATCGCGTCGCCGCCCATGATCTTGAACTTGCCGCCCAGTTCCTGGACCTGCTTCATGATGATGGCGCCTTCGGCAAAGTAGGAGGGGATAAACAGAATGTCGGGCTTCTTGCTGATGATTTCCGTCAACTGCGCCGTGAAGTCCTGATCTCCGGACTGGTAGTTGAGGCTCGTTACGACCTGGCCGCCGAGCTTCGTGTACGATTTGGTGAAAAAGCTTGCCAGACCAACCGAGTAGTCGTTGGCGACGTCAACCAGAATTGCGGCCTTCTTTAGTCCGAGAGTCTTGTAGGCGTAGGTCGCCGCGCCGGCGCCCTGGAACGGATCGATGAAGCATACGCGGAAGATGTATTTCTTGCCCTGGGTTACGAGAGGATTTGTGCATGAGGTACCGATCTGGGGCACGCCGGCCTTTTCAGCAACTTCTCCGCCGGCCATGGCGAGAGATGAACCGTAGGTGCCGATGACCGCAACAACTTTTTCCTTGTCGATCAAACGCTTCACCGCGTTGGCCGATTCGACCTTATCGGTCTTGTTGTCCACGACGAAGAGCTCCACCTTTTTCCCAAGGACCTGCGGAGCTTCCTTATGGGCCATCTGCAGGCCTTCCAGCTCCAGCTCGCCGCCGTAGGCGTTGCCGCCGGTCAGGGGCAGGTACACGCCGATCCTGACGGTGTCGTCCGCCGCCATCGCGGCTCCCGCCGTCACAAAGACCATCAGAAATGCCAACACCACTGCTCTTTTCATACACGTCTCCTCTGATTGGTTTTTGACTGCACCTCCTTGGAATCAGGGGATCGCACTGCCGATGGACCGGCCGAGGTTCACCTGTTCCAAAAACACGTGCTTTTTAACCTTGCACTTCCGTCAAGGCAAAAAGATTTTTTAACGAATGTTCAAGCGTATACGGGGAACCGAAGAGTCATTGCCTTGACCTCTCCAGCGATTTGCCCCAATACGGCTTCATTGCCGCTGTTCGCAAGGGCGCGGTCGATCCACCCCGCGATCCGGGTCATCTCCGCTCCTCCCATGCCCCGGACGCTCACGCCCGAGGTCCCGAGCCTGACTCCGCTGGTCTTGCCCGGCGTCGCCGCGTCGCGCGGCGTGACGTTCCTGTTGGCTATCAGGCTGGCGGCTTCCATCGCCTTTTCGGCTGCTCCCCCGTCGTGGCCCTTCGATGAGACGTCAACCAGCACCTGATGATTGTCCGTCCCGCCCGAGACGATCCTGAAGCCCAGGGCGGAGAGCTCGGCGGCGAGGAGCTTCGCGTTTTCCAGGGTCTTCTTCTGGATGTTTGCGAATTCCGGGGACATCGCCAGCTTGAAGATGACCGCCTTGGCGGCAAGAACGTTCACCGGGCTCGTCCCCTGACAGCCGGGAAATACGGCGCTGTTGACCTTTTTGCCGTATTCGGCCCTGCTGAGTATCACGCCCCCGCGGCCGCCGAGCATTGTCTTGTAGCACGTAAACGTCACGAAATCGCAGTGCGGGACCGGGCTCGGTATGACGCCGCCCGCGACCAGACCGGCGATATGCGCCATGTCCGCGCAGAGGTAGGCTGAAACGGACCGGGCTATCCGGCTCATTTTCCCGTAGTCGATCAGTCTCGGGTAGGAACTCGCGCCCGCGACTATCATCTTCGGCCTGATCTTTTCGGCAAGCTCCTGCACTTCGTCGTAGTCGATAAGCTCGGTTTGGCCGTCCACCGTGTAATGGGAAAAATTGAAGCACTTGCTTGTAATCGATGCGCGGTGGCCGTGGGAGAGGTGGCCTCCGTGCGGCAGGCTCATGGAGAGGATCGGATCCCCGGGCTTCAGGACGGAAAAATAGACGGCAAGATTGGCCGATGTGCCGCTGTGGGGTTGCACGTTCGCGTATTCGGCCCCGAAGAGCTTCTTTGCGCGTTCGATCGCCAGGTCTTCCACCTGGTCGGCAAAGGCGCAGCCGGCGTGAAACCGCTTGCCCGGATAACCTTCGATCGTTTTCGTATTGAAGATCGATCCGAGGGCTTCCATGATCGAGCGCGGCGAGTGGCTTTCAGCGGCAATGAGGTTGAGCGTGTGCTCGATCCGGGACTCTTCCTGCGCGACGAGCGCTGCGATCTCGGGATCGTCTTGGGGCAGGTATAGCATGTGTTTCCTTCCATTTGCTGCGCAAAAGAATAAAACGAAGAAAAATCAGGATCGCAGGCGTATTCGAAAATTCCTACGAATTGGACAGCTTGAAGCGGATGCGTAAAACTCCCGCATCGAAGCTCGTGGAAACCAGGATGAACCGGCCAATTTCGCCGGTCGATTTCACGTGCTCCCCGATGCAGGGGCATGCGTCGTAGTCCCCTATCCGAATGATGCGGATCCGGTCTCCGGCGTCTTCCGGAAGCCGTGTGAGATTGAAATCCCTGGCCGCGTCGTCCCTGGAGACGAACTCTTCGAAAACGGGCATATCGGCATCGATGGCGTCATTGATGCGCTTCTGGAGCTCCTCTTCCTCCGTATCGAGCAGAGGCCGGTCAAAGTGGAAATCGACTTTCGACTTTTTCTTTTCGAGATGCGTGCTGAAGGTCCGCCCGCAGTGGAACATCCGGGCCATGGCCTGGTTGACGAGATGTTCCGCCGTGTGCATTCCGGGGTCTGTTTGTTTCTTGTCCATCCTGCCGGGATCCTGGCAAAAGTGAAGACACGCGGTGGAGCGATCCACCTGTGGGGGCTTCCGCTGCCGCCCAGATTCCGTACGCTTTGGGGCCGGCGTCAGCCGGGTTCCACGGGCGGAACGCCTGGCGCCGGATCGCGCGCAAGGCCCCATCCCCGGTTCCTTGTCCCGAAAATTGGGAACCGGGGTCCAGGAGACGACCCGCCGGCCGCCACCGTTTTTCAAGCCTATCTGTATACGCCGCTACTGGTCATGCCGCGCACCCGGTAGGAGCCGCCGTACTTCATCTGCACCTCCGACTGGGATGCCCGCGGGTCGGGCGTGTCGCTTGTGGCACAGCCTGCGAGCAGCAAAAGCAGAGCGAAAACCGCGAGAACCGCTTTCATTTCAATCCCCCTTGATAAAAGTCTGTCCGGCTCCGGTTGGCGGTTGCCCGGCACATCAGCCGAGGACCTTTCGGAACGCCGTCAAAGCCCGTTCGATGTCTTGCGCCGTTACATGATAGTTCGTTACCGCCCGGATCTGGCGGGGACCGACCGCGCCCACGAGCACGCCTTCGGATTTCAGCGCCGCCGCGAGCTTTTGAGCGCTCATCCCTTCCCGTTCGATTCCGGCGAAAAGAATATTGGTCCTTACGAATTCGAGATTCACGGAAATTCCGTCCATTCCGTCCAGCCCCTCGGCCAGCTTTCTGGCATTCGCGTGGTCCTCGGCCAGCCTGTCGACCATCTCTTCGAGGGCGACGATTCCGGCCGCGGCGAGCACGCCCGCCTGTCTCAGACCGCCTCCGACGGATTTGCGCGCGCGCCTTGCCCGTTCGATGAAGTCCCGCGTGCCGGTCACAACGCAGCCCACCGGGGCCGCAAGCCCCTTGCTGAGGCAGAACTGGACGGAGTCTGCGTCGGCGGCGAGCTCGCGTACATTGAGATTCTGCGCGACGGCGGAGTTGAAGATCCGGGCGCCGTCCACGTGTATCTTGAGACCGTGGCGGTCCGCAATCTCCCTTACCCGGCGCATGTAGGCCGGGCTGAGGGGGCTGCCGTGACAACGGTTATGCGTGTTTTCCAAAATGATAAGGCGACTTCTCGGATGATGCACGTCATCCGGGCGGATGACGGCTTCGATGTCTTCCAGCGGAAGGGTTCCGTCCGGCCGGTTGCGCAGCGTTCTCGGGTGCACGCTCCCCAAAGCGGCCA
>JAJFVB010000252.1 GCA_021372055.1 Desulfobacteraceae bacterium
CCGCCGCCCCAGAAGGTGATTTTATCGCCGAAGCGGCGTTTGAGACTTTGCGGTTCCATATCGGCGGCCGAGCATTGCACCGGGTTGATGATGTCGAAGCCGGAGTCGAATGCAAGCAGCCAGTCCGTGTTCGCGCAGACATGCACGCCCGCCAGTCCGCCCGAAGAGTGAATTGTCTCCACGACTTCCGTCAGCAGTTGCCGGACAAGTTCCGCCGATATCGTGATGAAAGCGGAGGAGCCGAATCCGGACAGCGCCGGCTCATCGAGGAATATGATAATGGGAACGCCGGCTTTCTTCATGGCTTCGATTTGCCATCGCGCTTTGAGGGCAAGGAGCTTGGGCACGATGTCCTGGAATCGCTCGTCAAAGAGAAGGGCGCGGCCGTCCTGGTCCTTGAGACCGGCAAGGAGGGTGAACGGGCCGACCACTTGGCCCTTGAGGGCGCGGAAGCGCTTGCCGCCGGACTCCACGACCTGCAGGAATCTCCGGAAAGTGGCGCCGGTTTCTTCGCCGAGGCCAAAGCGCGAGTCTTCGATTGCCAGCGTGCCGGCATCTATTGCGAGATATTCCTCGTAAAAAAGGTATGCCTGCTGCTCGAATTCCGGCGCATTGGATTGGACAACCCTGCGTCCGTCGACCATAGCCAGTCCCGGCAACCCTTCGACATACTGCTCCATCATCTGCTCGGCGGGAAAAGCGGGCAGTTGGGGCCAGACAAGGATCTCCGGAGTCGTTTCCACAATCAGGCGGATGGCCAGATCACGATCTTTTTGAGGCATGCTTCCGATGAGGGTGGCTGAGGCCATTCCATGAAAAGTCTGCAACGGGATCTCCTTTCGGTGGCGGATCGTTGTCACGAAGCATAGTTGCGGTACCGCAAAATGTCCACAAAGAGAAATCACACCAAACCGCGTTCAAGTTGATCACTCTCAGGACACCAAAGAGCGGGGGAATGATTCCCCCGCACCCCCGCAAGCGCCAAAATGAGCCGCGTAGCGGCGTGGCAGCTCCCGACGATTCTCAAAAGCGTTTTTGGATGCGTGTCAGCGCCCCGTGTGAGCGCTCGGTTCAGGTCTCTCGCCATGGCATACGTGGCGGAAAAGTCTTATTGTAGCGTTCGGGAAATCCCGGTGCGTTTGAGATAGGACATTTTCCTTCAGGTTACAAGATGAAATATCGGTTGTCATGAGCCGGAATCGCTTTGGGAATGGGATGTTTTATTTGATTTCCTGCCCCCGTCTGTTTTAAAGAACTCTAAACTTATGTTCCTTAGGAGGAGAGATGGCCGAAGATCTGAAGAAGATGTATCGCACGGTAATGGAAG
Organism: Desulfobacteraceae bacterium; assembly: GCA_021372055.1. Taxonomy (GTDB): domain Bacteria; phylum Desulfobacterota; class Syntrophobacteria; order Syntrophobacterales; family Syntrophobacteraceae; genus SbD1. Next base: position 1,328 of record JAJFVB010000252.1, read on the forward strand.
ATCATTTTCCGGATTCGCTCCGGATCATTTTCGGAAATCAGGAGCTCGTGTACAAAAAGCGTTCCTGGAAGTTTCCCGACGACAAAAGCGGAGAGCTCATAGAAAAGGGGCTTCGGTACGGTGAGAATCCCGGCCAGGAGGCGGCTTTATATGAACTCGTCGGAGGGAACCTCGCTCTTGGCGGATGCCGTTTCATCGATCCGGGCAAGGGACTCGTCAGCGCCATCCGGGAAGAAGACATGCTCCAGGAAGGCAAGCATCCGGGCAAGATCAACCTTACCGATCTGGATAACGGGCTGAACATAATCAAGTACCTTATGGACAGGCCGGCCGCGGTGATTTTGAAACACAACAATCCGTGCGGCGCCGCTTACGGGACGAGCTTGTCGGATGCGTACAATCGGGCGAACCGGGCCGACAGGATCGCCGCGTTCGGAGGGTGCCTGGTTCTGAACCGCCCGGTGGACAAGACCACGGCGGAGCTGATTTCGGAGAATTACCTCGAAGTCGTTGCCGCGCCGGAATACGAAGAAGGTTCGCTCGATATTTTGAAGAAGAGATCGAACCTGCGAATAATCCAGGCTTCCCGGATCGATCGGCTTTCGGAGTATGTGGACCTGCGCTATGTCGATTTCAAATCCCTCGTCGACGGCGGTCTCATCTTGCAGCAGTCCCCGCTGAACAAAATAAAGACGGCGACGGATTTCAAGCTGGCCGAGGCGACCAGTAAGGGCAGGAATTACAAGATAAGCCGTGAACCCACGAGCCGGGAAATCGCGGACCTTTTGTTCGGATGGTTCGTCGAGCAGGGGGTCACGTCCAATTCGGTTCTTTATGTCAAGGACGGCTGCACGGTCGGGATCGGTACGGGTGAGCAGGACCGCGTCGGGGTCGCTGAAATCGCTGTGTACAAGGCCTACCAGAAATATGCCGATACGCTTTGCTTCGACAAGTACCGGATCTCCTATAAGGAACTGGAACTGGCGATTGAAAAGGGCGAGCGGGGAAAAGATCTGAAAGAGGAAATCGATTCGCAGACAAGAGAAGCGAATGCCGGTCTCAAGGGTTCGGCGATGGTCTCCGATGCGTTTTTCCCGTTCCGCGATGGCGTGGACGTCGGTTTGAGGCAGGGCGTGAGCGCGGTTGTCCAGCCGGGCGGTTCCATGCGCGACTGGGAAGTCATCGAAGCATGCAACGAAGCCGATGCGACAATGGTGCTGACGGGCCAGCGGGCTTTCAAGCATTGATACGGAATTGCGTTCAAGATAAGACTAATGGAAAAGAGCGGGGGAAATGATTTCCCCCGCGCCCCCTCGGGTTCGGCCTCACGCCCGCGCGTGGGGCCGTCTATTTTCCGTATCCCGGGCCTTCCCACGGGGGCACAATATTCTGAGGAATTCCGAATTGTTCCAGGATGCGGGCTACGATGAAATCCGCCAGGTCTTCCACCCTGGCGGGATTGTGATAATAGCCCGGCATGGCGGGAAGAATGATCGCTCCGGCTTCGGAGGCGCGGAGCATGTTTGAAAGATGTATTCGATTGAGCGGGGTTTCGCGCGGAACGAGAACCAAGGGGCGGCGCTCCTTGAGGCAGACGTCCGCGGCCCTGTGTATGAGGTTCTGGGAGAGGCCCGATGCGATGGCCCCAAGCGTTCCCATGGTGCACGGCACTATTGCCATCCCGGCGCAGGGAAAAGAGCCGCTCGCAAACGGCGCGGTGAAATCAGAACTGTCGTATGTTCGAATTCCGCTCGGCAGGTCTGCGGCAAGAGGCCGGCCCATCTCCATTTCATAGACGAGCCTCCCGGCCTCGGACGCCACAAGATGCACGGCGTGGCTGTCGCCCGGAATGGAATGGAGGAGTCTTCCGGCATAGATCGCGCCGCTTGCCCCCGTTATGGCGATGATGAGGTTCTGTCTTTCCACGGGCCCGCAATTCCTTTTTTCGAAATGGAAAAGAGCGGGGGAAATGATTTCCCCCGCGCCAAAATGAGCAGCGTAGCTGCGTGTGGGGCGTGGGGAGCAGGCTCCCCACATTTTTGACCGGGTTGAAAGCTACTCTACGCTTCGGCTTCGGCTGGGGCCGGAAGCGTTGCCGCCGCCTGCTCCGCGCGCATGCCGCCGTGCACTATATCACGTATGGCTCTCATTACCGCCCTCGGATTCCGGCGCTGAAAAATGGAGCGTCCGGCTGCCACACCCTTTGCGCCTGCCTGGATGCACTTTTCGACGTGGTCGAGAAAAAGACTTATCTCACCCGGGACGCCCCCGGCGATCACGACCGGAACGGGGAGACTCGACGTAATTGCTGCGAGCATGTCATAGTCGCCGGGAAAGGGCAGCTTGATAATGTCGGCCCCGAGTTCGGCGGCCACCCGGGCAGCGTGTGAAATCTGCGGGCCGGTTGCGCTTCCGGCCTGCCTGCATGCGTAGGTCATGACAAGCAGTGGAATCTGCCAATGGGAGCACATCCGGGAGACAATTCCCAGGTCCCGCAGCATCTCGTGTTCGAATGCATCACCGAGATTGACATGCAGGGAAACGGCATCTGCGCCGAGCTGAACGGCTTCCTCGACCGTGCCGGTGAGGACTTTGCGATGGGGAGTGGGACAGAGATTGGTCGAAGCCGAAAGATGCATGATGATTCCGGGTAGCGGGTCAGTCACCGTCTCGAGGCTGCGAAGCATTCCTTTGTGGAGGACGATCGCGTCCGCGCCGCCGATGCCGGCTCGAAGTGTTTCGGCAAGACACTCCAGGCCTGAGATCGGGCCGCAGCTGACGCCGTGATCCAGCGGAAAAATGATGGAGCATCCGTCGGCGCTCGAGACAATCCGTTTCATCCGCAAGGTTTTTCCACTCATCGTTCCACCTCTCCCGGCCCCAAGTAACAGGATCAGGCCACTGAAGCCAGACGGGAATAAATGTCCAGGCCCGGCACCTTATCGAGTTCACCGATCTCGAACAAACGGGAGAAGAAGAGTTCCATGCCTCTGAGTTCCCGCTCCTTGAGGTCAAAGCGCAGGCATCGGTAGTACCGGTTGAGTTCCTCAAAACTCAGCAGGCCGCCACGTGCCGCTTCGGTACAGATACGGTCAAGGTTGGACTGTCCCCATTTTTTGGCGGAAAGGAGAGCGTCCACGGCCATTGACAAACGTCCGTTCCAATCCTCCGCAGCCTTCCTTCGAATCACCCAGACCGCATAGACGAAGGAAAGCCCGGTCCATTCGTACCATTCAGCGCCCAGATCGAGGACATGCGGATACAAACCGCTTCGTCCGAGCCGCAATGCTTCGTCGCCTATCAGAAGGCACGCGTCGGGCAGGCTTTTCGAGTCGCAATCCGCAAAGGATCCGGCCTCGAACTCCGGTTCGATGCCGAACCGCAACCGGCACAGAATTTTCAGAAGCCCCACGGACGTATGAGACTGTGAGCTCAACAGGATCTTTCCTCCGGAAAGCCGGTGAACCGGGGCCCGGCTGAGAAGGAGCACGCTTTTTACCTCGCCGAACGAACTGATGGAAAGATCCGGCACAAGATAATAGAGGTGAGCGTGCCTGGCGTATTCAATGGAAGAGACGGGGCTTATGTCAAGTTTTCCGGCTGCCGCGAGCGCGTTCAGAGCCGAGGGCACGTCCGGGATGAATGAGAAAGGGTGTGGGATAATGCCGGATTCGAGAGGATAGTATATGGGGAGGACGTTCAGAAATCCGATTTTTCCCAGCTTTAGACTTGTGCAGGGGTCAGCCATTTCCAGGTTCCTCTTTTGCCCGAGCGAATCAGAGCTTCGGCGAGATGTGACTCGTTCAGTCCGGGTTCGACGACAACACAGAGCAGCGCGGCGCGCTTTCCCGGTTCGATGCTGCCGAAATCGGTTTGGCGCTTAAGCGCGCTGGCAGGATTTATCGTGATCATTTCGAGCACCCGTTCGGGGGCTGCAGCCGGGTATTTTCGCAAAACGAACTCGGCCTCGGCAAAGAGGCTTAAGTCCGTGTTGCTCGCAAGGCTGTCCGTGCCGAGCGATGCCCTTACGGAGTAGTGCAGGGCCTTTTCGATATCGGGTGTTCCCGCACCGAGATTTCGGTTGCTCCTCGGGCAGAAAACGACGGAACATTTCATCCATGCCGCAACGGCCCAGTCCGTATCCTTCATATGAACGCAGTGCGCGAGGATCGTGGCGGAGTCGAGCGCCCCGAGTCCGTTCAGGTATTCGACCGGTGTCTTTCCCGGAGGAGTCCAGTCCGGGTTCCACCGGCCCAGCCGTTTCAGCAGTTCGCGACAATACCCCTTGCCGCTGCGCAGGAACTCCATTTCCTCGGGATGCTCCGCGGCGTGTACCATGTAGGGAAGAGATCGCTCCCGCGTCCACTCCCGCGTTTCGGAGATGATCTGCGGCGAAGCGGCATACACGGAGTGCGGAACGAGGGAGAACAGAGCCGTTGCGGAGGCGGGATCGATTCCGGCGGCGTCGGCGGCCGCGGCGAAATCGAGATTGAACCCGAGAAGTTCGACAAAAACGCGCCTTTCGGGGAGAATCGCCTCACTCCGATGGAAGGCCGTCAGTGCGTTGGTGATGTCGCCGCAGAGCGCGGTTCCGCTCTCGAAGCTTTCCCGCAACCCTTTCCGAAACCCTTCCAGAAGTACCTCCCGGTCGAGTGCCGCGCGCAGGGGAAGCATCATCTCCAGCCAATCCGCAAAACCGGTCCTGGGGAAAGGGATGACTCCCTTGAGCGCGGAAAGCTCAAGGTGCGTATGCGCGTTCACAAGAGCGGGCATGATGGCGGCCTGCCCGTGCTCCACCACCTTTGTCCCGGCGGGGCAATCGTACCGGATTTCCGCAACGTCTCCGAAAGCCAGAATCCGGTCGCCTTTCACCAGGACGCCGCCGTCCCGGACCGGAGGCGAAGTAATCGGTACGATCCATTCGGCGCGGTGGATTATTGGAGCTTCGATTTCGGGGGGGACGTCGCTATCCATGTTCCCTGCGGACCTCTGAAACAATAAGTTTAAACGTTCAAGACGATACCAAGCTCTCCGACCGTGGGGAGCAGGCTCCACACGCCCCACACGCAGCTGCGCTGCTCTTTTCGGCGCTTGCGGCGGGCCGTTGGCCAAGCCGCAAGCGCCAAGCCCTGAGGGGGCGCGGGGGAAATCATTTCCCCCGCTCTTTTCCATTGCGCACAGCCGCCGATGCAAAGGATGGGCGGCGTTTCCCGGAAAGGAATACGCCCGGACCGTCAGACCGGCTCATAGGTCATCGTCCTCTGGCGCGGCTCGAAGCCGGCCGATTCGATAATCCTGCGAATTTCCTCGATGGAGAGCCTGAAGCACACGCCCGCGGCCGCGACGACGTTTTCTTCTATCATTGTGGAGCCGAAATCGTTTGCGCCGAAGAAAAGCGCGAGTTGAGCGACCTTTGGACCCATTGTGACCCATGACGCCTGGATGTTGTCAAAGTTGTCGAGAACAAGCCGGGAAACGGCAAGGAGCCGCAGGTACGAGACAGCGGTCTCCGGTTCGCGGCTGATGGCGGTATTCATGGGCTGAAAGGCCCACGGGATGAATGCCGTAAAGCCGCCGGTTCGATCCTGCAGGTCCCGGAGGGCAAAAAGGTGCTCAAGCCTGTCGCGGGGTTGTTCCTCGTGGCCGAACATCATCGTCGCGGTCGTGCGGAGTCCCTGGCGGTGGGCTTCTTCCATCACGCCCAGCCATTCTCCGGTCGAGCATTTCCTGGGCGCAATCCTGCGGCGCACGGAATCCACGAGAATTTCGGCCCCGCCGCCGGGAATCGAATCGAGACCAGCCGCCCTGAGGCGGGAAATGACCTCGGCGATACCGATACCCTCGATGCGGCTGAAGTGGACAATCTCAGGAGGTGAGAACGCATGAACGTGAATGGGGTGGCTCGATTTGATATACCGGAGCATCTCCTCGTAATAGGCGAGGGGCAGATCCGGGTGATGCCCCCCCTGCATGAGGATCTGGGTTCCCCCCAGGCTCAGGGTTTCCTCGATTTTCCGGGAAATCTCGCCGTTGCCGAGCAGGTACGCTTCGGGATGGCCGGGAGGGCGGAAAAATGCGCAGAACCGGCATCCGCAGACGCAGATGTTGGAGTAGTTGATGTTGCGGTCAACGACATAGGTCACGATATCTCCGGGATGCTTGCCGATCCGCACATCGTGGGCCATACGGCCCAGTTCGTGAAAATCGGCCCGGCTATAGAGTTCCCATGCGCCGTCAAAATCGAGACGTCCATTCTTAGCCATTGGGTCCGCGCTCCCCGTCAACTCTCCGGAACAGGCTGTCACGCTCGATCGGTTCCAGGTTTGCGTCCCGGACGATCCGTTCTATCTCCGCGCGTGTGAGTCCCTGTTGCGAGTCGGCGCCGGCCATGTGGCCTATCTTCTCCTCCACAACCGTTCCGTCGAAATCGTCCGCCCCATACATGAGGGCCGTTTGCGCGAGCTTCACCGAGAGCATCACCCAGTAGGCCTTCACGTGCGGGATGTTGTCCAGCATAAGCCGGCTTACGGCGATGGTCTTGAGGTCGTCGATTCCGGTGGTTGGGGGGATGTGGCTGAGTTGCGTGTTTGCCGGTTGGAACGGAAGGGGAATGAAGCAGACAAAGCCCCCCGTGCCGTCCTGAAGGTCGCGCAGGGCGGCCATGTGCTCCAGCCTTTCCGTCACGGTCTCGATATGCCCGTAGAGCATGGTGGCGTTGGTCTTGATGCCGATTTCGTGCGCCTGCCGCACCACGTCGAGCCAGCCGCGGGCATCCAGCTTTTCCGGACAAAGGCGCTCGCGGATGCGGCTGCTGAAGACTTCAGCCCCGCCCCCCGGCAGCATTTGAACACCGGCGGCCTTGAGCCGTTCGAGGACCTCGGCCGTGCTCATGCCCTCGCTTTTCGCAAAATGCGCTATCTCAACCGCGGTGAAGGCCTTGATGAAAGCTTTGGGGGCAAGCGCCCGGATCTTTTGCAGCAGATCCTCGAAATAGGCGAGCCGGAGGTCCGGATGGCAGCCGCCGACGATGTGGACCTCCGTAAGTCCATCCCCCTGAGAGCGAATCCGGCCGAGGATTTCCTCCTCGGAAAGCTCGAAAGCCAGGGGATCTCCCTTTTTTCGGCTGAAAGCGCAAAACCGGCACCCGTTTACGCAGATATTCGAATAATTGATATGGCGGTTTACGATGTAATATGCGGCGTTTCCGTGGAGCTTTCTCCTGACGTGGTTTGCCAGGATTCCGACGGCATTGATGTCGCGGCATGCGAACAACCGCTCTCCATCCTCAATGGCCAGCCTTTTGCCGGAAACGACCTTGTCACGGATATCATCCAGGCCGAGTCGCTCAAAATAGAGGGATTCAAACATCATCCTCACCAGCCCGTCCGGTGAAACTTTCGCAGGAGGTGCGCGGACCGCAGCCCATGCCAAGTCTCAACAGTCTTATGAAATCATCCACCTTGCTTTCGAGGTCGGTCTCCGATGCCTGATAAATTCCTATTCCCGCGTCCAGGAACGGAACGCAGTAGGCCTGGAGAAAGCGGTCCATGAGGGCGTCGAGCATAAAAACCGCCATATCGGCCTCGGTGTCGCTCCTGAGGTCTCCTCCGGCTATGCCCGCCTCCACGATCGGGCGGAGATACTCGCCCGAAAAAAGGTGCACCTGCTGCAGGAATTCGGCGCGAAGAGGAAAGTCTTCCTGAAAGATCATCTTGAGGTAGATGCGGTATATGCGCGGATGCTTCTGAATGAATCGGATTCCGGCAAGCGTGCTCTGCCGTATGCGCTCGAAAAAGTCGGCCTCGGAGGTCTCGCGTTTGACCTGCCTGAGGGATAGCCTCACCAGTTCGACCGCGTGCTGGAAAATGACCTGGAAAAGCCCTTCCTTGCTCCCAAAATACTGGAAAAGAGATCCCTTCGCCATGCCCACCCTCTCGACCATCCGGTTGACGCTCGCCTGGCGAAATCCGTGGAGCGAAAACTCGTCAACTGCGGCATCGAGGATCTTGTTCTTTTTCGATTCTTCGAGCTTATTGAATGTATCGGTTGGCGGCAAAGGAGTCTCCTTCAAAATGACCAGGTGGTCATTATATTCGAACATTTTCCTTTGTCAAACGTGAAAGGAGGAATAAAAAAGCGCCGCAGGAGGGAAAAAAGAAAAGAAGGATGGTCTCAATGACCCTATTCGGGGCGTTCGAAGAAGGTATATTCTTTCTGGCACTCGGGGCATTTCAGAATGACGCGGTCCCGGGCCTCTCCCATAAAGCCTATCCGCGTGCCGCATGCATCGCATCGCCTGCACAGGAGCACTCCGCGGAAGCGGGGGATCGGCTGCGATTGCATCGGAATGCATTGACCGGGTTGTGAACTAGCCGATGAGTCCTCCCCCTGTGAGGGGGTTGCCGCGAGGCAATATCCATCTTGCTTCTTCATCTGCCTTGTCCCGTTCTCTCGATCGAATCTCCAAAGCTTTCTTATGTCTCATAATTATAAAAAAGTAAAGCATAGTAAAAAGCTCTTATATGTGGATCCATCTGTTCGAGTTCGAAACAACAAGCGCTGGGTCAAGATTCCGGCGCCGAGCGCTTGCGGGGGCGCGTGGGAATGATTCCCCCGCTCTTTGGTGTCCCGAGAAATATCAACACGAACGCAATTGGTATAAGGCATCAAAGGGCGGAGTGAGGGGCGAGCGCTACAACCGCCAGCCCTTCAGTTTTTGCAGCATGGGATAGTTCGTGAGATCGTGATGAATCGGGGTCACGGAAACATAACCCGCGGCAAGCACCGAAGAGTCCGCTTCGGGATCCTCGTCCAGCCTGATTTCCGAGTTGGTAAGCCAGTAGTACAGGTGATTGCGGGGATCGCAGCGCCTGTCATACTTTTCGATACATTTCCTGTTTCCCTGCCGGGTGAACTTTATCCCTCGCACCTCATCGGCCGGCAGATCGGGAATATTGACGTTCAGGCACACCCCCGGCGGAAGCCCTTCCCTTGCCACCATTTCAACGAGACGCGGGACTATTTCGGTAGCAGCCGTGAAGTCGGTCGGGCTGAAAGCGTCCATGGAGACTGCGATAGCGGGAATACCGAGGACGGTGGCCTCCGTTGCCGCGGAGACCGTACCGGAATAAATCAAATTCACCCCGACGTTGGCTCCGAGGTTTATGCCCGAGACGACCATCTGCGGCGGAGGATTCATGAGCTCCGTCACCGCGATTTTGACGCAGTCCGCAGGGGTGCCCGTAAGGGCGTATCCGAAAAAATGTCCATTGCGGTTTACGGCATTGACGCGCAGGGGGTTGAGCCAGGTGATCGCATGCCCCACTGCGCTCTGTTCGGTTTCGGGTGCGATAACGGTCACTTCGTGAGATCCGGCAAGAGCAGCGTGAAGAGTTTCGATGCCCTTTGCGAAAATACCGTCATCGTTAGTCAGAAGTATCCTCATATAGCTCTGTTTCCGTTCTGAAACGCCTCGCGTCCTTGGCGGATTCGATGCCAAGTTCAAGCGCTTTCATATTGTAGTCTTCCGTACCGCGGGGAATCCGGTTGCGCACGGCCGCCTCGAGGCTGCTGAGCGAAACGACGCCCGACAGGGTGGCGAGGGCTCCGAGCGCGACGATATTCGCCCCGACTTCCTTGCCGAGCTTTTCCCGGCAAATCTGCGTGAAGGGGATTCCAATGGCGCGGGTGGTCGGAAGCTGTTTGACGAATGTCGAATCGATTATGAGCATGCCGCCCGGTTTCAGGTCGAAGAAGTAGGAGTCGCAGGACTTCTGGTTCATTGCAAGCAGCAGATCGGGCTTGATGGCCTTGGGGTAGTCGATTTCATGGTCGCTGATGATGACCTCGGCCTTGCTCGCCCCGCCGCGTGCTTCGGGTCCGTAGCTCTGGGTCTGGCAAACGAACTTGCCGTCATGGATTCCGGCCGCCTCGGCCAGAATGATCCCCGCAAAAATGAGGCCCTGGCCCCCCGACCCGCTAAGACGAATTTCGTACCGCTCTACTCGGGCTTCTCCAGCAGCATGACTATCCATGTTATTTCGCTCCGGACATCATGGCACGAGCCGACTCGCGCAGTTTTTGGTATTCCTCGGTGTAGACGGGCAGATCCCTGTCCGTGAGGACTCCGATGGTGAATTTCCCGTTCAGTTCCTCCGGGCTCATCGATTTTGCCTTGTCGATGCGTACGGCGGCATCCTTCTGCCACCGGAGCATCTCGACGGCGCCCCCGAGGCGGTTTCGCCTTCCGTATTGCGTGTGGCAGTGGCTGAGGGCTTCGACGACCGCGAACCCGCGCTTCATGATGGCCTTTTCGATAAGGTCGTCGAGCAGGGTCGCATGATAGACGGTGCCCCGGGAAACCATGCCCGCGCCCGCCATCACGGCAAGCTCGGCTATGGAAAAGGAATGCTCGATGTTTCCGTAAAGGGACGTCGTGGCGAGCGCCCCGTACGGCGTGGTTGGCGAATATTGCCCGCCGGTCATCCCGTAGATGTTGTTGTTCACCACGATTGCGGTCAGATCGATGTTGCGCCTTGCCGCGTGAATGAAATGGTTCCCGCCTATCGCGGTGGCGTCGCCGTCGCCCATGATGACGATCACGTGCAGCTTGGGATTGCCCAGCTTGACGCCGGTCGCATAGGTCAGCGCGCGGCCGTGGGTCGTATGCAGTGTGTTGAAATCGACATATACCGAGATCCTTCCCGAGCATCCGATGCCGGAGACGATAACGATCTCGTCTTTCTGAAGCCCGGTCCTGTCAATGGCGCGGATAAGCGAGCCGAGCAGAATGCCGTTGCCGCAGCCGGGACACCAGACATTGGGGAACTTTTTGTCGTGCCTCAGGTACTTATGAACCAGCTTGGTGACTGCCGCCATTTTTGCCCTCGCCTAAATCCTGAGCAGCCGCGTCAGGATTTCATTCGGAGTTATAAGGTGCCCGTCGATTCGGCTGATGGTCTCTATCCGGGCCACTCCCTGATTGATTCGTTTTATCTCGCGCGATATCTGCCCCATGTTCAGCTCGGGAACAAGTGCGGCCCGTACCTGCCGCAGAATCGGCTCCACCGACTGCCGGGGAAAAGGCCAGAGGGTGATGAGCTGAACGAGGCCGGCCTTGATGCCGCGCTCCCGCGCTTCCCGGACCGCCCGGCGCGCCGAGCGGGAAACGGACCCATAGGCGACGACAATCAGTTCGGCGTCGTCCACCATTTCGGTGTTTACCATCTGGATATCGAAAAAATGCTGGTTGATCTTCCTGAAGATTCGATCCATGAAAGGAACGATCTCGTCCGGCCTCTGAGTCGGAAAGCCGCGCACGTCATGGATAAGGCCGGTGACGTGGTAGCGGTACCCATCGCCGAAGGCGCTCATCGGAGGTACGCCCCGACTGTTGTTTTCGAAGGGAATGTACCAGTCGGGAGGCATGTTCGGACGGATCCTGTCGATTACCTCCACCTCCTCGGCGTGGGGCAGGGAGATTTTCTCCCGCGTATGCGCCACGACTTCGTCCGCGAGCAGCACGACGGGGGTGCGGTACTTCTCCGAGAGGTTGAATGCCTTGACGGTTATGCTGAAACAATCCTGGGTCGTGGAGACGGCGAGCACAATGATGGGGTGATCCCCGTGGGTTCCCCACCGGGCCTGCATCACGTCTCCCTGGCTCACGCTGGTGGGCAGTCCCGTGCTCGGTCCCCCCCGCATCACGTTCACGATAACGCAGGGCACCTCCGCAACACAGGCGAAGCCAAGGTTTTCCTGCATGAGCGAAAAGCCCGGCCCGCTCGTTGCGGTCATGGATTTCACCCCCGCAAGAGATGCTCCGATCACCGCGCCCATGCTCGCGATTTCGTCTTCCATCTGGATGAAGGTCCCGTCCACGGCCGGCAGCCGGTAAGACATTACCTCGCTGATCTCAGTCGCGGGAGTGATCGGGTAGCCGGCAAAAAAACGGCAACCGGCTGCAAGGGCACCCTCCACTATGGCTTCGTTTCCCTGAAGAAGGAGCTGACGTCCCGGAGGTCTTTTGGCTATCAAGGAATCCCCCTTTGAGCGAGCGGTACGGTTCGGGAATGATCTACAATATGTTCCATATGCAAGGAAATGCGGGGGACTTCCCCGTTTTCAATCCGGCGTGCGCCGAAAAAGGAGCAGGCCACCCCGGGCGCAATTGCATGACGCGCAGTTTGCGGAAACGCGCTACGGCCTCAGTTCACGGGCCGCTCGGAGTCCTTTTCACGAACGCTGATGGCAAAGTCAGGGCAGTGCAGTTCGCACCATCCGCATCCGGTACACCGACTTGAATCCTCCGCGAACGGCGATCCTTCCTCATCCAACCCGATGCATTCCCGGGGGCAGAAAGCGGCACAGATGCCGCATGATTTGCACCATGCCCGAAAGATATCTATTTCAAACTGCTTCTTTTTGCCCGCGGGGGTTTTGGCCTCGCCGGATCCGGTTTCAACGGATTGCTTTTTGCTTCCGGCCTCAGGCGTCTCGGCAGCCTTTTCTTCTTCGCGCTCTTTATCCATCGTGACCTCAAGTAGGAAAAAGGTGATTTCTTTAGCGTTTAAATATAATCGAAAAATCCCGTTTTGAATACCTCGACTGATTCAAAACAATCAGCGAACCATATTTTTGTTGTGAATCAAGAGGCCGAGTATTATTGAATACCGTACAGCGACAGTAACGGCTGTTCCCGGGGTGACTGTCAGGAGGAACCCGGGACGAGCGGGCACGGTGCGCCCGGTGCGGTTTCGATCGGATAGGGACTGGTATGTCCAGATGCACCACAACTCCCCCTGACAGCCCGGATCGGAAAGGAATCCCAATGAAGACGGTGCATCAGCTTCTCTTCTCCACAGTCGTGATTGCGTCCCTGCTTTTGTCCTCGTGCTCATCGATGGAGCGGCTTCGGCCGCTTGGCTCCGGAGAGGCGAGACTGAAGTCGATACAGATGCCGGAGTACGTGCGTGAAGAGCTTCCGTACGACGTCATCATCAGTTTTGAGTCCGACACGATTCCCCAGATCCGGAACGTTTGCTTTCGCTGGGTTGCAGAAGAGCTCTCGACACGTTCTCCGGAGCTCTACAACTATTCGATGTCCAATGATTTCAACGCCAGCGGTTCCCAGGGCAACTGGTTGAACCAGGGCGTATCGATCGCGTCGAACCATTTTTGCGTCGACTCATCCCAAATCCGCGCCGATGTGCCGGGGCAACTGATCGTAAGAATCCGGCCCGCCAATCTGAGCCTGAATTACAACTTGCTCGAAGCGCGGGTGGAATACCTGTCGGAAGGGCGTCTGCGGACCTCGAATGCCGTCAGCACGCACGTGGTGGTGGAAAAGTAACACCTCCCCGGCCGGGTTTGCACCGCCGAGGCCCGGGCGTTCCCGAAAAGCGACGGGTCGATGCCGTGTTCCGCGGTTCCTAGACGATGCCCTGGGGAACGAACTTTTCCAGTTCCCGCCAATCCCATGGAATACAGGATTCAGCTTCCTCGCCTGAAGCGGGCCAGGGCCAGCCGCAGGGAAGGGGGGCTGTAAAGCGCATTGTCTCACCCTTTACCGGGTGCTTGACATGGAGTTCCCGCGCGAAAAGGGCGATTTGCTTCTGAGGCAAGGGGGCCGGTGCGCCATAGCGCAGGTCCCCGAGGATGGGATGCCCGATGTGGGCGAACTGCGCGCGTATCTGATGCTTCCTTCCCGTCTCCAGTTTGATGCGAACGAGGGTGCGCTCATTTTTTGTTTCGAGCGTGGTGAAGGAAAGCCGCGCTTCCTGGGAGCAGGGAGTCTTTTGCGGGACCACGGCGCTCGATCGATTGTCGCGTTTTTCGATGTGGTTGGCGAGATCGCCGGAACTCCTCCGGAGCTTCCCTTCCAGAACGGCCAGGTAGTATTTTTCCGCGACGCCCGTCCGGAACTGTTCGCTGATTCTTGCGGCTGCTTTCGAGGTGCGGCAAAAGAGGATCACCCCGGCGACGGGCCGGTCGAGCCGGTGCACCATGCCGAGAAATACGTTGCCCGGCTTCTGATAGATTTGCTTGATCCAGCCTTTTCCAATCTCCAGAAGGGAGATTTCCCGCGTTTCATCCGCTTGAACCAGAAGCCCGGCAGGTTTATAAACCACGAACAGGTGGTTGTCCCTGTAGAAAACAGGCCAGGACGGGTGGAATAAAAAGTCGCCGTTCATTTGCTACCTTCAACGTGAGGCGGATATCATGCCCGAAAGGGGCAAAGCCCCGGAAAAAAGACATTTGGAGCCGGACGCGGAGCAAATGGCCCGCATACTCGGCTCCGCCGGTATCGTACTGTCCCCGGCACAGATCGGGCAACTCTGGAATTATCACCAAATGCTGCGCCGGCACAATCAGGAATTGAATCTTACCCGAATCCACAATTTCCAGAACATGGTTCAGAAGCTCTACATCGATTCGATCCTGCCCGGGATGATCATCGAACTGCCGTCTCCGCTGATGGACCTGGGAACCGGCGCGGGCATGCCGGGAATACCGCTCAAGATCGCATTCCCGGACCTCGAAATCGTTTTGGTGGAGTCCCGGAAGAACCGGGTCGAATTCCTGCAGGCCGTTCTCGACCAAATCGGGTTAAAAGGTGTGCGCAACCTTGGACACGGCATCGCGGCCGCCTCCGAGGTCCCCGTCAATGCGGTGATAACGCGCGCCGTGGAAGCCATTCCCCAGACCCTTGAGCGGATTTCGGGATCGCTCGCAAAGGGCGGGCTTGCCGTGTTTATGAAGGGCCCGCATTGCGAGGAGGAACTGGAACAGGCCCTGGACCGATTCGCGGGCCGATACAGACTGGTTGAGAACCATTCTTATAAGATACCCCATTCGCCCCACGACCGCACCCTCGTGGTCTTCGAGCGAATCGACTCGCCGCCCTGGGTCCGAAAGGCGGTACTTGCAGGGGAAGACCTCGTGCGCATCATCGAAAGCGAAAATAACGAAACCTTCAGGAATCTCCGGAAACTTCTCGCTCCGCGGGGGATTCGCAAACAGCAGCAGGCGCTCGTGTCGGGCCGCAAGCAGGTGATCGAGGTAATGACGCGGTTTCCGGAAAAGTGTGTCGCGTGGGTCGGTCGAGGGGAAAAGGAACCGCCTCCGGAGACCGCTCCGAATCACATGCAGTGGTACCAGCTCGCACCCTCCCTGTTCGAAGTCCTGGACCTGTTTGGAACGGCCGCGCCTCTTCTGCTTGTCCGTGTCGAGCCAATCCCCGCATGGGAGCCCTCGGACGGCCTGCCGGAAGGATGCACGCTGTTCGTGCCTTTCCAGGACCCGGAAAACGTGGGCGCCGTGATCCGGTCGGCTGTCGCATTCGGGGTTGCCGGAATCGTGTTGCTCGCCGAGGCGGCGAATCCCTTCCATCCGAAGGCCGTGAGGGCCTCGGGCGGGATGGTTTTCGGAGCGAAACTGCTCGCCGGTCCCTCGATCAACGATCTGCCCGATTCCCTGCCCCTCGTACCGCTTTCAAAGGAAGGTCGGGACATCCGGGATTGGACGTTTCCGTCCCGGTTCGGTCTGCTTCCGGGCATTGAAGGGCCAGGCCTCCCGGCCGTGTTTCGCGACAGGGGAATTTCGGTGCCCATAGATCCGGGCGTCGAGTCTCTTAACGCGGTGGTTGCGACGGCGATCGCACTTTTTGCCTGGTCCGGCTCTCTTAAAGACGGCGGGACGCCGGCCTGAGCAACATTCCGGAGAGGATTGTCCAGAAAGGCGCCGAGGCTTTTCTTGGGGGGATTCTTATTTCACCGAGAGCAACTCGGTCGGAGTCGGGCTCAGGGTCATGACAACGCGGCGGTTGGATTTTCTGCCGTCCTCGGTCGCATTTGTGGCCACCGGTTTGGCTTCGCCCCAACCCCTTGCGCGGATGCGGGCCGGTACTATGCCGCGCGCAACCAGGGCCTCTTTCAATGCGCCGGCCTGCGACTCCGTTATTTCGAGGTTTTCTTCCTCCGAGCGCAGGCAATCCGAATGGGCATCCACTTTGACCTGAGTCCCGGCATATTTGTTCATGACGGTGGCAAAACCGTCCACCTGCCGCGACGCCGCCGGATTGATCCGGTCGGAGCCCGATTCGAAGAGCGCATCGCATGGGAGCGTCACATAGAGTTCCTTGTCGATTTTCGCAACCTCCACGCCCCCGGTGTGCCCGAGGCTGACCTGCAGCTCGATTCGCTGCCTTTCCATGTACTCCGCCGAGGCATCCACCGAGGAAACGATTTCCTTCCTGTCTCCCGTGCCGGCACAGGCTGCAAGTGCAAGTGCGCAGAAAACAAGCAATAAAACCCATTTGCTCAGCATGGTGCGCTCCAGGATCAGGGTGTATGATGGAGAGATTGAAGGCTATACCGAATAGCAGATTCGATTCTTTCTTGCAACCGGATAGAATGAGCCGCCGCTTTTCCCTCCTATCGGGGATTTTCTGAATTTTCCAATGAGATCGTTAACAAAATTAGATGCGGCTATTCTCTTTTCGCTTAGTGCGAGGCTCAATTGTGCTATAATGACGACGTAAATCAATTACGGACATTGGTTCACAAGCTTATGCTGCCGGAAAGCCTCGGGGCCCGTACAGACAGCCGCCCCAACCCGCTGCCGCCTTCAGGCCTGAACTGACCTTGCCGCGGTCGATGGGAACGACATCTTTTCTGTCGGCTGTCCTCTTTTTCTCCGGATTCGTGATTCAGATCGGTTCCACGCTGCGATATGCCGCATGCTTCCCCTGGAGGAGTCGGTTTCCCCATGCATGATCAGCATCAATACGGTGGTGTGCGCCGTTGGCCCCTAACGTCCGGGCCGGAGGGTACGGTGTCCAAAGCGGTTCCCGCCAAGCAGGGTTCCGGAATCGCCGATCTCCGGTTGCACGCGTGTGCCGATCCAACCCCGGCGGTGGGGCCTGGAACGACGCGGCAGCCGACCGATATTTTCTTCGGGCGAGGCAACCACGTCGCCAGCCTTCTGCGGAAGAAATCCGCGGTTCCCGAAAAAATCCAAGTACTCCTGATCGAAGGCGACGGGGAGGACTGCAGGGATGTGCGCGGCATGCTCTCGGGAGCCGTCCTGGGAGAATTCGAGATCACATGCGCGGACACCTACGCAAGAGGGATGGAAGAGCTGAACGGGGGGAACTACGATGTCTGCCTCCTGGGTTTTGATGTCATACCCCGGCCTGGCCTCGAGTTGCTGAAAAACGCCGTGACGAGGACGAACTCGCCCCCCGTCATCGTGCTTACCGGCCAGAGCGACTATGAGGTGGACCTGGAGGCGATGCGGCAGGGCGCGGCCGACTTCCTCGTCAAAGGGGATCTGAACAGGTCCGTGCTGGAAAGATCGATCCGGTACGCCATCGAGAGGCAGAGGACCCGGGACCGGCTGAGCGAGTCGGAAAAGCAGCTCAGGCTGCTCTCGTCCAAGCTGCTGGAGATTCAGGAAAACGAGAGACGAAAAGTCGCCCTGGAGTTGCACGACAACTTCGGCCAGCTCCTCTCGGCTTTCAAGTTTCGAGTGGAACGGGTCCTGAGCTGGATGGATCACGGGGACAGGTGCCGCGATGAACTGCAGAATCTCGTGCCCATGGTCCAGAATGCCATTGATGTGGTGCGGACAATCTACACGCAACTCGCGCCGATCGTTCTTGAGGATTTGGGCATTACGGCCGCCCTGAGTTGTTTTTGCAGGGAATTCGAGGAGGCTAACCCGGGCATCCGCGTGGAAAGACATATCGGGATGCTCGAGGAGGAGATCCCTGAAGGGCTGAAGCTTATCATCTTCAGGATAGTTCAGGAGGCGATGGATAATATAGCCGCCCACAGCCACGCGGACAGCGCCTCGGTCGCGCTCTTCCCGGACGGCGACGCCCTGTCGCTTGTCATCGGCGACAACGGCAGGGGGTTCGAGGTCGTAAAAGCCATGTCGGTCACCCCTTTCAAGAGCGGCATCGGTCTTATCAGCATCAAGAGAAGGGCCGAGTTGTCCGGCGGTTTGCTCGAGGTCGATTCGAACGCGGGAGGCACCTTCCTGCGGGTTTCCTGGCCGCAGTTTTAACCGCACTGAGAATTTCGAACCAATAGCCTTGCGTATCAGGTCTTTTTCGTCGCCGTTACAATTATCGTTCTGCCAAGCAGGGTTTTCAGGCCGTTTACGCTTCGGACGAGCCGGCGATTGCCTTCGTCGATGGAATGATAGCGTCTCTGCTCTTTCCCGAGCACGAAATGATTCATGAGGCGGATCGGCAGGTATGCCGGCAGCAGCAGGCAGGCCGAGGATTTGTTGACCTTGTCGATGTGCAGTTCGATCTTTGCAAACCCGTTCTCCATCAAAGAGTGGGCCAGATAGAAGAAGGAAACCGGCGTGATGTGCCCCTGCAGCGTCGCACTTTGACGGTTGCCGGACGGCAGGGGGCCAAAGAGGTTGAAAAAACCGGACGCAAAGAACTTCACGCGGGATTTGAGATTCAAAACGTTCGGCGTTGTCAGTACTGCGACGCCGCCTGGTTTTACTGTCCTTCCCACCTCTTTTATCATGTGCCTGAAATTTTCCAGGTGCTCGACAACCTCCGTGCAGGTAACCGCATCGAAATATGCATCCGGGAAGGGAAGCCCCTCGCGGTTCAAATCGATTACCGAGACCTCCTGGTCCGGGAGACGCATGAGGCTTGCGGTGCAGTCGCAGGCAAAGGTCTCGCAGGGCAGGGATTTGCGCATCAGCGCTATGAGGTCGCCGTGTCCGCTGCCGATGTCCAGAATCCTCGCGGGTTTTGGAAGACGGCTCTTTTTGAGCCGCCGAAGGGTCTTGCGAAGAATGTCCTCGGTGTTCAGCCCGCCCATTATCGTGATTCCTCAGCACCGTATAGAACTAATGGAAAAGAGCGGGGGAAATGATTTCCCCCGCACCCCCTCAGGTTCGGCCTTACGCGCATGCGCGGCCCGCCGCAAGCGCCGGAATGAGCAGCGCAGCTGCGTGTGGGGTGTGGGGAGCAGGCTCCCCACGATTTGAAAGCTTAGTATCATCATGAACGCTCATTGGTATGAAACCGCATGGTCTTTGCCGACTTTAGCAACTCGGTTGCCTTGAAGCCTTCGAACCAGAGGAACAATATGCCGAATGCCATCATCGGGGCAACTTCAATCACGTGCAGAGCGAGGGAATAGCTGAGTCCCACCTCGATTTCGACATTGAAAAGGCTCAGCGCCCCAACGGTTGCAAGTTCGAACCCGCCCACGTTTGCCGGAGTGCTGACCGCGGCGATTCCGAGGTTTAGCAGAATCAGGGTGATGAAAGTCGCCATGAGCGGCAGGTCGAGACTGAAAGCTTTGAACATGGCCCAGACC
>JAJFVB010000015.1 GCA_021372055.1 Desulfobacteraceae bacterium
CAGGAATTTCATACCAATGAGCGTTCAAGATGATGCCAGGCTTTCAGACCGTGGGGAGCCTGCTCCCCACACCCCACACGCAGCCGTGCTGCTCATTTCGGCGCTTGCGGCGGGCCGTCGGCCAAGCCGCAAGCGCCGAACCCGCGGGGGCGCGGGGGAAATCATTTCCCCCGCTCTTTTCCATTAGTTTTATCTTGAACGCAATTTCGTATCAGAGGAAGGAGATCGTATGAAAGGAAACAATCGCGCCCTGGTTTTGATTGCCGCTACGGCCGCGGTGCTCTTTCTGGCCGCCGCCGCTCCCCTGACGGCCGCTTCAAAAGAGCAGTTCGTCGACATGACCTTCCCATTTTCGGAAGACTCCATCTATTGGCCCACGGACAAACCCTTCACGCCGAAGACGGTTTTCAAGGGTTTTTCGGATGCCGGATGGTGGTATGCCTCAAATGAGTATGCGGCATCGGAGCACGGCGGCACGCACGCCGACGCACCGGTTCATTTCTCGGAAAAGGGGCGTACCATCGGGCAGATTCCGCTCCGGGAATGGATCGGACCCGCAGTCAGGATCAATGTCACGAAAAAGTGCTCCGCAAATCGCGACTATCTTTTGAGCGTTGATGATATCCGCGCCTGGGAAAAGGCGCACGGCCGAATTCCCAAAGGGGCCTGGGTGATCATGCACAGCGGATTGGACGACAAGTCCTATCCGAACAAAAAAGAGGTTCTGGGCACGGAGAAAACCGGCAAGGAGGCCATTGCCGAGCTTCACTTCCCGGGCTTTTCACCCGAAGCGGCCGAATTTCTGCTCGATAACAGGAATATCACGGGCATAGCCGTCGACACGCCGAGCATCGATCCGGGAATGTCAAAGGACTTCAAGGTGCATCAAGTTCTGTGCAAGGCACAAAAGCTGGCGCTTGAAAATATCGCGAACCTGGACAAGATCCCCGAATCCGGGGCTACGCTCTTCGTAATCCCCATGCTGATACAAAACGGCACGGGATCGCCCGCCCGGGTTTTCGCGAAACTGCCCTGAATATCGAGCGGCCCGTTTCCTATGCGCCGCTGCCGGTCCCATCCCAGCAGTGTGTGCAGAGCTTCTCCTTGGGCAGCCCGATGGACGCAACGAGATCCTCCAGGCGCTGGTACTTGAGCGTACTCAGGCGCAGCACTTTCCGGATCTCCTCCACCATGGCGCGGTTCTTCCCGGATCCGAACTCCATGTAAGAACCGAGATCGATGTCTCCGACGCCCTCCAATTTCTGAATCACCTTGCGGGCGATCAAATCGAGGGTCGACCGGGAAGTGGAGAAATTCAGGAATTCGCAGGCAAAGATCAGGGGGGGGCATGCGGGCCGCATGTGCACTTCCCGCGCGCCGAGGTCGAAGAGCAGCTGGATGTTGTCCCGCAGCTGCGTGCCGCGCACGATGGAATCCTCGCAGAAGAGCAGCCGCTTTCCCTCGATCAGCCTCCGGACGGGAATCAGTTTCATTTTCGCCACGAGGTCCCGCCATTCCTGGTTCTGGGGCATGAAGCTGCGAGGCCAGGTGGGCGTGTACTTGACATATGGCCGAAGGTAGGGAAGCTTTCTCTCATTGGCATAGCCGATGGCGTGCCCTATGCCCGAGTCCGGGATGCCCGCGACATAATCCACGTCCGCGTCATCGTTGCGGGCCAGCGCCGCGCCGCATTCGTTGCGGGCGAACTCCACGTTGATGCCCTCGTACTCGGAGGCCGGGTAGCCGTAGTACACCCACAGAAACGAACATATCTGCATGTCGAGGCCGGGTTTGGCGCACTGCTCCCAGCCGTCCGCCGTAATCAGCACGACCTCGCCGGGGCCGAGAAAATGCTCGACTTCAAAGCCCAGGTTCGCAAAAGCGCAGGACTCCGAGCTCACCGCAAGCCCGCCTTCCCGCCGCCCCAGCACAAGCGGGGTTCTGCCCAGACGGTCCCGCGCCGCATATATGCCCTTATCGGTGAGCAGCAGCATTGAACACGATCCGCGTATGGAACCCTGGACCTTCCGGATTCCGTCTTCGAAATTTTCTTCCAGGCAGATCAGCTTGGCAACCATCTCGGTCGGATTGACCATGCCGTGATTCGTGTCGAAGAAACTCCGGCGCTCGTTCAGGGCCTGAACGATGAGCTCTTCCATGTTGTTGATTCTGCCCACGGTGACGATGCCGAACGTTCCCAGGTGAGACCGGGCAACGAGCGGCTGAGGGTCGGTGTCGCTTATCACTCCGATGCCATGGTTTCCGCGAAAACTACCCAACTCAGGCTCGAACTTCGTCCGAAAATAGCTGTTCTCGATATTGTGTATCGAACGTTGCATGCCACGGGCATTGCATACCACCATCCCACCAAGGCGCGTGCCAAGATGGGAATGATAGTCCGTTCCATAAAATAGATCGGAAACACAGTCGTCCCTGGAAACGACACCGAATAAACCGCCCATTCCGCTCCCCTGTTTGCATTAGCTTTTTTGGCTCAACCGGACCTTGACAGTCTTTCTAGCATAACCTGTCGGAGCATCTTTGCGTAAGATTTATTTCGATGTCAATAGTATCCGCGCTCTGCGCCGCATACGATTTCATGAAGCCTGGCCTGAGCCGAGCCTTGAGGACTTCTTTGACGGAATTCCCCTATTTTCTTCCGCCTCGTTGAAGAACCGTGTAATTGATGCGCTTTTTCTGGTAACAGTAGAATTTGTTCAGGGGGCTCATCGATCGGAGCCCTACACCAAGGAGAACCCGTACGAAAGAGGAAATAATGAGGAAGATCCTGTTGGCCGCTTTGGCCGTTGTTGCGCTTGCACCCGCTCTGCTCCTGCTTTCCTGCTCAAGCCGCCCCGTGACGCAGCCGCCGCCCTCGGTACAGCCCCTGCCGGCGGAATCTCTGGCCCGGCAGATGTACCTTCTGACCAGCAAGGAAAATCCCCGCCTCGCCTGGAACGAATGCCTCGCCAGGACGGCCGCCGTGCGGGCCAATTATCTCGTATCGATCAACTCCTTTTCACACAGGGACGCTGCGACCGGGAAGAACCCCGTGTATGACAAGATCAGGGAGTGCGTCGATTTCAGGGTCGCGGGGGAAAACCTGACGAGGGGATCCGACGATCCGAAAGAACTGTACAGGGCGCTTATGGACAGCCCTTCTCACAGGGGCAATATCATGGATCCGGGCTTTGAAATGGTTGGCATCGGCTGTTGTGGAGACTGCTGCGTGCAACTGTTCGTCGGGTTTTGACTGCGGCGCGACGCCCCGGCCTCCTTCCCCGCGGTCTCCCGTGTGAATCCGGGAGTGGAAAATGGGCGGCCCCGTATGCCTTCAGGATGATATCGATGCCGGAGAGGACGGATCATCCCCACTTTTTGCGAGATAGAGCATGATGCCCAGTCCGATGATGAACAAAACTTCGAGCGAGACAATGGCGATCCGGGGATTGTTGGTCCGGGCCGAGATGCTCCCGTAGAGCAGAGGACCGAAGATGGCGGCGATTTTGGTGCTGAAGGTCATGAATCCGAAGAATTCCGCCTGCTTGTCCGATGGAGTCCGGACGGCCACGAAGCTGCGGGCGGTCGCCTGAGTCCCCCCGAGCACAAGCCCGGCGCAAACCGAGAGCGCAAAGAAGGCCGATATGCTCGAAAAGAGAATGATTCCGAGAAGGGCGAGCAGCCAGATGAGAACCGTTACGATCATCGTCGGCAAAATGCCGATCCGCTGCGCGACGAATCCAGCCGCGAACGCCCCGAGCGCCGCCGTCAACTGAATCAGCATGAGGAGCAGGAAATTCTGCTGCAGCGAGAAGTTCAGCGTGTGGACGGTGTAGGACGAAAAGAAGACGATAACCGTGGATATTGCGTCGCTGATAAAAAAATAGCCTATGAGAAAAATAAAGATCTTCCTGTATGACCGAATCTCCCTGAAGGTCCCTGCAAGGCGCCGCATACCGGTTCCGATCGACGCGGAGCATGCCCCCGCTTCCCTTGCAGGATCCTTCAGAAGGACGAAGGAGGGCAGCGCGAAAACCCCGTATACCACGCCGGTGACGAGAACTATCGATCTTCCGCCGGCAACGTCCGGCACCATTACCGCCATGAGCAGGAGTGCGATCAGTCCCCCGATGTACCCGACGCCCCAGCCGATCCCGGAGATCTTCTCTATGGAACCCTGCCCGGCGATATCGGGCAGAAATGCATTGTAGAAGGTCATCGCCACCGTATAGCCGACGTATCCCGCGATCAGCAGGAAAACGGCCCACAGCGTCTGCCCGGGACCGGTGAAGTATAGGAGGCACGTGCTCGCAATCGACAGGCAGGAAAACACGATCAGGAAACGTTTTCTCATCCCTCCGATATCGGCGATAGCCCCGAGCAGCGGCGAAAGGATCACCGATACCGCCATGGCGGAGGAAATGGCAACACCCCACAGGAAGTCTCCGTAGCCCTTTTCCCCGACTACCACCTCTTTGAAATAGAGGATGAAGTAAGCCGTGAGGACGACCATGGAGAACCAGGCCATGCCGAAATCATAGAGGACCCAGCCGATCGTTTGCGCCCTGCTTCGCTTGTCGCTCAATTTTGCTCCCCCGCTGATGCAATTTCAAAAGTCCTACCGTATTGTAGTCTATCCTGCATCACATCGGCCGGTGAAGCAAGGATCCGGCACGCATCGGCCGATCTTCCGGAATGCGGCGACCAAACACGGCCCTCCCCTCCCGATACTGAGTTGCGTTCAAGTTGATACCTCTCAGGACACCAAAGAGCGGGGGAAATGAGTTCCCCCGCACCCCCTCGGGATTTCTGTCCCGGCCTTACGCGCACGCGCGTCAGGCCGGGCGCTCCGGCGCTTGCGGCCTGGCCAAAGGCCCGCCGCAAGCGCCAAAATGAGCAGCGCAGCTGCGTGTGGGGTGTGGGGAGCAGGCTCCCCACGGTCTGAAAGACCTGGCATCATCTTGAACGCAAATGCGTATGAAACATTTAAAGAAAAATGCCGGGAATCTGTCTTCGTGAGGATAATACCCAAAATACTCATGCATTTACTACCGCGGACGGCGCTTGCATCCGGCACGTCGGAGGGGGTATTTTCAATACCCATTATCTCCCCTCCTGTTTCCCCCTTTTGTCTATTGTCAATTTCATGTAAAGATGATGAAAAATCGGATGGCAATAGCCCGTCGGACGGCAGGCGATCGCTTTTCCATCCGGACTTTTTTCTACTTCAGATAAAGTGGACAGGCATGGAACCAGTCAGGGCGGTCAGATTCGCTGATTGCTACACTCGCGACTCTCATGATGACGTACGCTACAATAGGAGCGCTTACGTCCCCCGTGCCAGGGACAAAGTCCGGATTTCGAGAGAAGCCATTGAAATGTTTGAGAAACTTTCAGCGGCCGAGAGCAATCTGACGCAAGAAGAAAAGCCCATGCCGGACCAGACTCGGCAACGGGACAGGAACCCGTTGCGCTTCGATGAAAACGCATCAAAAAGTGAAATCAGGGCGGCCTACCTCGAAGCAATCAAGAAGTACCACCCGGACCGATACATGGAGTTCCCTCCGGAATTCAGACAGCTTGCCGAAGAAAAGACCAAGGAAATCAACTCCGCCTACAGCCGTCTCCTGAATATCCGCTGAAACACACGGCTTCGAGAGGATAGACCCTCGCGGTCCAGGCGGGACCGGCGGGCCAATCTGCGGCTGCCGGCGATCGCTTTAGGTCCGGTTCGGACGCCCGGTAGGCGCGCTCGCCGTCCTCTCCGGCTGAACTTTCCCGGTCTTCAGCAGTGCATTGACTTCTCCGCCCAGGATGAGAATCAGAGCGATCAGGTAAAACCACATCATGAGCGCTATGACCGTTCCGACGCTTCCATAAGTGGCCGAGTAGTTTGCAAAATTGCTGAGGTAGTAGGAAAACCCCATGGATGCGACCTGCCAGCCCGCAGTGGAGAAAACGGCGCCCGCGATCACCTCCCGGAACTGCAACTTGAGGTTGGGGGCCAGGTAATAGATGCAGATGAAAACGGACAGCATCACGCAGGAACTCAGAAGCCACCTTACGATGCTCCAAATCATCGCATACCTGTCGGGAATTAGGATAAAAAGCCCGACCGTGGCCCGGATTACGTTGCCCAGCACGGGAAGGAGAAGAGACACAACTATCGTCAGGACCATGGCGAGAGTCAGCAGCAGAGCCATGGCCCTCACCTCGAAAAAAGACCGCGTCTCCTCAACCCTGTAGGCACGATTGAGCGCCCCGATCACCGCTGAAAGCGCATTCGACGCCGCCCAGATCGTACCGATAATCCCGAAAGAAAGAAGTCCTCCCTGCCTGTTATCCAGTACGTCGTGCAGGTTTTTTTCAAGCGCGCTCTGAGCGACTTCCGGGGCGAACTGCCTGACCAGCCCGATCACGTCGCCAACCGTGATGCTCGTGTATCCAAACAGGGTGACCGCGAAAATGAGGAACGGGAAAATGGACAGCATGAAATAGAACGCCAGTTGGGCGGCCAGATCCGTTGCCGCGTTACTGGACGACCGAATCCAGAGATGTTTTACGAAAAGAAAAGCCTTTGGCCATCCCATTTCGAATCCATGCGCATTGTTTCATCCGGATGGAAGTTGCAGCCGTAGCGCCAAAATGAGCCGCATAGCGGCGTGGGGGTGTGGGGGGCGCAGCTCCCCGCGCTTTTCAAAAGCGTTCTTTGGTACATTCATACACGCGGATGAAAAGCGAGCCGCATTACGGCTCTTCGAAATGGTTTGTACCACACTTTTAGAATCGCCGGCAAAAAATGACCGACGCTACCCCGGGGTGGGCCTGCAGATGTTCGAAGGTGCGGGAATTCCCTCTCGCTTTGATACTCGGAGATTACTCCCGGAGTTGCTTCGGAGGTTCGCGCTCCGGGAAAGCCTGATTTCCATGCCGAATGCGTTTCGGATTTGCGTCACATCTTCTAGGTATCGGTCAGCGCGCTGATTGTCGACTCCGTATCGGACGAGTCCGCAAACACCTTACGAAACGACTCCGGGTCGGACGCGGCCAATTCCCTCACTTCGGTCAGGTATTTCAAAATGGTAACGGAATCAACACCGTCGCTTTTCATCGACAGGGCAAAGTCCCGTACATTGTCCATCAGATCCGATACTCCGGATTTTGCCGCAACGCTCGCGATGGAGCTGAGGGACTTGGAAATCCCGGAAACCAGACAGGAGTCATTGGCTCTGGAACAGACCAGTTGTGTCAGGTTCGCGGCCGCAGAAGACGTGGAAGAGGTGCCAAGAGAGCTCAAAAGAGTCGAGGTGCTGGAGTTTTTCAACTCCAGGAGCGTCTGAGAAACCGAGGTTGAACCGGAAAGAACCGAACTGAGAATTGAAGAAGTGGACATCATTACACCTCTATTGTTGGCCCCAATCGCATCCTTACGCAAATGCGCGAAATTATGCCTTCCCACTCAGTCTCCCAATCGGCAGAACCCGGAAAAGACTTTATGAAAAAATCGATCGATACGGATTTTCGTGAAAAGACCGTAGGGAAGACATTTTACAAAGCGCCGGGAGGTGTCCACCAGCGCCCCGTTGCGCCGCTCATTTTGATGTGAGGCGCGGCCGCCGTCAGCGATGCTCGACGAGCCTATCGATCAGACCAGGCAGGATGGAGGAAAACCGACCAGGCGAACCTCCGGTCTGAGAAGTATCCCGAACTTCTCGTTAACCGTTCCCCGGATCTCCTCCGCGAACTGGACCACCTCTTGCGAAGCAGCCCGGTCGTGAGCGATTATAATGAGCGTATGCTTCGGAGACAGGCCGACATTGCCCCTGCGGTATCCCCGCCCGAATCCCGCCTCCTGGATGAGGCACGCCGCGGAAAGCTTCACCTCGCCCGTGCTCAGTGACCAAAACCAGCCGGAGCCCCGCCCTGCGGTTTGCATCCTCTCTTCGACTTTCCGGAATTTTTCCGCGGGCACAACAGGGTTTTTGAAAAAGGAGCCGGCGCACCTGAAACATTCGTGGCCTTTGCGCGCCAGCAGCCCC
Organism: Desulfobacteraceae bacterium; assembly: GCA_021372055.1. Classification (GTDB taxonomy): domain Bacteria; phylum Desulfobacterota; class Syntrophobacteria; order Syntrophobacterales; family Syntrophobacteraceae; genus SbD1. The sequence goes on from JAJFVB010000015.1 coordinate 8,040, forward strand.
TTGCCGGCCCGGATGGCAAGGGTAATGTCCCGGACTTGCGCCAAGGCAGCGTCCGGAGCCGCCCCCGGAAGGTCGCGGAAGTCCTTGTGAGAGATTTTGGGCTTTCCATCCCTTTTCAGCCGGAAACTCACGCCGGTGATGAAGTACTTCCCAGCCGCAACGGTATTGAAGATGCTCGTGCGGTACCCGAAACCACAGCTGTCGTTGCCGAAGACAACCGGCTTGCCGGAATGCATTTCCATTGCGCGGACCTCTGCGATGCTTTCCGAGACTTCCTGGCCGTAGGCCCCGATGTTTTGCACCGGTGAGGCTCCCACGGTGCCCGGGATGCCCGCGAGGCACTCTATCCCCTGGAGTCCCCGGGAAACGCACCAGTCGACGAAGTCCTGCCAATCCTCTCCCGCTCCAGCCCGCACGAAAAGGTGATCCCCTTCAGGCCGGCTCGTAATCCCGCATATCCTGTCATGGATGATGAGCCCCTCGAAACCCTCGTCACTGAAGAGGACATTGCAGCCTCCCCCCAGGACGAAAACGGGCACGTCCCGGCTTTTCGCGAAATCCAGCGCCTGCAACATCGCAGCTTCGGAATCCACGGCGGCGTAATATCTTGCCGGTCCGCCCAGTCTGAACGTGGTGAGCGGCGCAAGGGGTTGATTTTCCGCAACCTGTAGTCTCGCCATCCCGGTGGGTCTTTCCCTGTTAAAGAAAATCTGAAATAAGCCCGGATTGTCCGATCAGTCAGGATAAAGACTTGGCCCGGCGGGGTCAAGCGGAACTCGCGGTCTCCGAAAGCCGGATCAGGAACCTCAATCGGGTTCAGCCAGGCGCATTCCCCCAAATCCTTTGACCTTGCGGCAGGCATATTCAGTCACAAAGCCATCGTCCGACTTGCATTTGTCCACAGCGAATCCTGCCTTTTGCAGCATTCCATTCATGATCCAGCCAAACGTGCTGTGTTCCTCTCTAATGTGTGTTTCGACTTCCTTCCTGAACTCTTTTCCGGCGATTCTTTCAAAACCGGCGATCCATGAATCGATTCTGTCAATGTATTCCTGAGGATCGAATTGAAAGACTACGTCATGGATATACAAAATCCCTTCCATCTTCAGCATTTTATTGATTCTCATCAACCCGATCTGTTTCCAGAAATCAGGGAGGTGATGAAACGCGGCTTTCGTGACGACCAGATCCGCCGGCTCCCCCTCATGTTTGTAGCTCAGGAAACCCGCATTTACGAACCTGAGATTGCGGACATTGCCATCAAGTTTTCTTTTTGCCTCCTCGATCATCGCTTTTGAAACATCAACGGCGCAAACGGCCTTGAAAAATCCCGCCGCCAGGATGGATATGGCACCGGTACCGCAGCCCAAGTCCACAATCATCTTGTCCTTCGTATCGCGGAGGCCGAGAAAATTCATCATCTCCTTGAATTCCCTCTCATAATCCCGAAATTTTCCGTGTCGTTCGTCATAGCTTTCAGCCTGTTGCGCCTCCGAGTAATCCACACCGCAGTGCCTGGATTCGTCATATAGCCAGTTTTCCATTTTCATCCTCCGTCATCCATTCCCGGGAATCGGATGCGTGTGTCGCAGTGAATCCCTCGCTCCGGTGTTTTGGGCAAACACCGGATTCAACATACCATGGTTTTGCCAATCCTAGGAACTCCCGTGCTCCGGCAACTCCTTTCGATCACAAGTATTTTCGCCACTCAGCATGCACCTGTTGGCCTGCCCCGGCGGCACCATGGGATAGACTTTTTCATCTCTGCCGATTCGCGCGCGGATCAGACATGGCCCCTTCGTTTTGAGGGCTCGGGCAAGAGTTCCCAGGGGATCCTCGCTTGCATCCAGATCGAAAGCCGGCATGCCGAATCCTTCGGCTATGCGTGTAAAGTCGGCCGGAGAGTCGAAGTTGCAGGCAAATCTCCTCCGATCGAAAAAGAGATCCTGCTGCTGCCTGACCAAGCCAAGGCAGCGATTGTCGAAGACAACTATCTTTACATTGACTCCCTCCTGCACGGCGGTCGCAAGTTCCTGAATGTTCATCATGAGGCTTCCGTCCCCGCTGAAGCACACAACGGGACGATCCGGCGAACACAATGCCGCCCCGATCGCGGCCGGAACTCCGAACCCCATAGTCCCGAGCCCTCCCGAGGTGAGCCACTGCCTCGATCTCCGAAAGGGATACGATTGCGCCGTCCACATCTGGTGCTGCCCCACATCCGTTACTACTACGGCCTCATCGCCCAGCAGCCTGGCCGTTTCGCGTATGAGACCGTAGGGAGCGCCGAGGCTCCCGTCCGGGGGCAGCGGCATGGGATGCGCTTTTTTCAGCCCTTCGATGAACGCCAGCCAGTTTTCCCGCGAGGAATGCTTCACCATGGGCAGGATCTTTTCCAGGACTTCGCCGACATCTCCGGTTATGCCGATGTCGGCCGCTTTGAGCCGGCCGATTTCACCGGGGTCGATGTCGACGTGAACAACCGTCGCCCGGGGACAAAACTCCTCCAGCTTGCCGGTCGCCCTGTCGTCAAAGCGCACTCCGGCCGAAATGAGCAAGTCGCACTCTTCGAGCGCCATGTTGGTATGGACGGCGGCATGCATGCCGATAAGTCCCAGGCAGAGTGGATGGTCGGAAGGGACGGCCCCGAGCCCCATGAGGCTGGACGCGACCGGGATGGAGGCCTTTTCCGCAAGGAGAACCGCGAACCGGCCGGCCTCCGCGTGAATCACCCCGCCTCCGAGCAGAAGGATGGGCCGCTTTGCAGCATTGATGGCTTCCACGGTCGCCAAAACATCCTCGGCCGGAATTGCCGGGCTCGGATCGGCTTTCCCGGGTGCCGGCCATTGCGCAACGTCAAACGTTTCGGTCTGAACATCTTTGGGAACATCGATCAAAACCGGTCCGCGTCTGCCCGAAGCCGCGATGCGAAAAGCCTCGGGGATGAGTTGCAGGAGTTCCGATGCCGCGCTGGCTTTAAAGCTTTTTTTGGTTATTGGAAGGCTCAACCGGTACGTATCGACCTCCTGAAACGCGCTGGTTCCAATCAGGGAGCGCGGTACCTGGCCGGCGATACAGACGAGGGGAATGGAATCGAGTTTTGCGTCGGCGATGGCCGTGAGAATGTTCGTTACGCCCGGTCCGGAAGTCGCGATGCACACCTGGGGGCGACCGGTGACGCGGGCCATGCCCTGGGCTATGAAGCCGGCCCCCTGCTCGTGGCGGGCAAGGACATGATGGAGTTTTTCGCTCCGCGAAAGAGCGTCATACAAGGCAAGGTTGCCGCCTCCGGGAATTCCGGCAACGGTATGGACGCCCTGGCGTTCCAACAGTTCGACAATGATCCGGGCTCCGGAAAGCTTCTGCATTGATGGACCTCCTCCCCTCAGGTCCCGCGGTTGCTGCGGCTGGAGGCGGAGGCAAAATAAAAACCCCCGCCGGCGCCTTCGCACCGTCGGGGGAATGATTGTCAAGAGTGTGGTCTTGCCCGCTACGGCGCGAAGGTGGTGATGATGGTAATCACCATTACCATGCCGATAATGACATCGCTGACGGAGGGAATGGATATCCTGGTGCAGCTTTCGCGCTTCATGTAGCCAAAGGTCCTTTCGACCGTTTCGTTATCCGAGAAGTTGACCATTACGGGTAAGTGCGAATTATGTCAAGGATAAAGCGGAGGGGAAGGATCGCGGAAAAACCGGAGTAAGCCGGAGCTGCCGCCGTCGAAGAGGATCAGTAGGTGACGACTTCGAACCCCTCCGGCACTGAGAACTCGAACAGGCTGTCCTCAAGCAATATGTTCTTCTCGAGGTCATGGAACTCGAAGATCAAGAGGTCTTTCGATGTTTCATGCATGACAATTCTTCTTGGCAGAAAATCCTCGGGAGCAAGGAAAAGTTCGATTTCGGAAAAGAAGGGGGAAATCTTTTCGTCGATCGGCACAAGCCTGAGGCCTATTAACTGTTGTTGCGTCTCCTGCAGAGATATGTCGAATAATCTCGAGAGCTCGACCTCACCGCCGTCAAAACCGATCAGGGACATTAGCATCCTCGTGTTGGAAGTATCCGTGTGCAATTTCTGAATTTGCCTGATCGCAGGGAAAACCGCCCAGGCATCTCTATTGTTGACCACTGTTTTGGACTGACCGGGTGCGGTGAACTGCCATATGGCCCGCAAGGGCTTCTTGTATAAAAGGATGCCCTGCCCTTCTTCTTTATCCTTGAAGACGCTTAAGATCTTCGTCTGGGTAAAGCCGGCTTTAAGAGACTGAAGCGCTTTTTTCGACTTTGCATAGGATGCAAGGATTGCCCCGAGACTGCGCTGCCCGGCTTCTGCCGGATGGACTCCGGGGTAGAGCCAGCCCACGTGGATGCACGCGAGCAGCAGCAGAGCCGCCCGATTCAGCTTAGGATGCATTATCTTTTCCCCTCAATTTCGACAGGCCTTTTGCGGCGCCAAGGGCCACGGTAACAAAGAGCACGATGAGGACCCCCGTATTCGAGAGCTTCATCTCGTGCCCCAGGATGGTGATCATAAGATATCTGGGGAATCTTCCCGCAAAGGTGGCAAGGACGTAAAGCGGTCTGGGATACACCGCCGAGACGGACAGGATACGAATGACATCGATTGGAATGGGCAGAAAAGAGGCGATCGAAAGAGCAATAAAAGGCGCCTTCTTAAACAACCGGACGCCCCCCTGAAAAGCCCTGATTCCAGTGGCTCTCTTGATCTTTTCGAGCCTGAACAGATAGTGGAGGATATGGTAGTCGTTCAGGTTTGCAACGCAGGTTCCAAGAGCTCCAACGAGGGCAACGGCGACCGGGTCGATCTCCCGGGCCATCCAGAGCAGTATCCAGAGCGTCGGCAACGGGCAGAAAGTAAACGCCATACTCATATACAGGAGCAGGGCGACCAGTCTTTCCCAGTGAATCGGGAGGGGCAACGTTCTGGCAAAATAGAGGAAGCCAACGTTCAGGACAAGGAACCCCAAGAAGCTGAAGAGCCACGGTTTTCCGGAAATCCGCCGCGCCGTTGTCGCGGGGCTATCATCGGATTGCCGTGTCATGGGATGTGGTATCACGTTTGAGGTCATCTTGTTTGCCGTGGCGAAGTTCCGTTTGAGAGGATCTTGCCGTCTTTCATCTCGAATGTGCGGTCGGTCATATCGGCGAGTCTCCTGTTGTGCGTTATCATCAGGATGGTTTGCCCGAGGTCTCTGTTCATGGTCCGAAAGAGCGCAAGGATCTTCTCGGAGTTCTCCGAGTCGAGATTTCCGGTGGGCTCATCCGCAAGGAGTATCTTGGGCTCCTTGATCAAAGCCCTGGCAATGGCAACCCTTTGCTGTTCTCCCTGCGAGAGCTCCAGGGGCTTCATCCTCGCCTTGTGCTCGATGCCCACGTGCCGGAGCATCCCATCGATCTTTTCCTTGTACCCCCTCGCGCTCCCGGCAATCTTGCAGGCAATTTTCAGATTATCAAACACATTCAGTGAGCTGATGAGATTGAATCGCTGGAACACGAACCCAAGGTTTTTCCTGAGAAACCTCGTGCGAGAAGCGCTGCGGGCGCCGATCATATCAAAACCGTCAATCCACACCGAACCTTTGGTGGCCCTCAACATCCCTCCCAGGATGTAGAGAAGGGTGGACTTCCCGCAGCCGGAAGCCCCGACAACCGAAGCGAACTCTCCTCGATGCACCTCCAGATCGACACCCCGCAAGGCGGGCACAACCACGTTTCCGATCCTGTAGTCCCAGCTCAGCCCTTCGACTGAGATAATCCGCTCATTCATAATTGAGTGCCCTCACGGGATCCTGTTTGGCGGCGATCAATGCGGGGTAGAACGCGCCCAGGATGCTGGCGGCTATTCCCAGGAATGTCCCCACGAGGACCCAGTAGAAAGTGATCTCAATGGTTAAAAGAGGGTATATGCGGTTCAGGTAGTATCTGGCGGAGAATGTAAGGAGGTACCCCGTGATCACCCCTCCTATGCTGAGAAGCATGGATTCACCGAGTATGGATTTTACTACGAAAAGATTCGAAGCCCCCATCGATTTGAGGATCCCGATTTCCCGGGTGCGCTCCATGATCGTTGTGTACATGGCCAGCAGAATCACGAGGAAGCTGATGGCGAGCGCGGTCACCGTGACGGCTGCCATGAATTCCCTGAGGCCGACCATGGAGCGCGTCATTTCATCGGCAAAGTTCTCCAGGAGCTGGCACTTCACCCCCTTGACTCTTTCCTCGATATCCCCAGCGACCTCCTTTATGTACTGCGGTGACGTACATTTGACGAAAAACATGGAGACCTTGTCCTGCTGCTGAAGCAGGACCTGAAGCTCGGTCAAGAGGAGAAAAATCCTTGCGCCGATTCCCTCTTTTGCAATACCCACGACGGTGAACTTGGAAGCGAGAAGGTCGATCGTGTCTCCCACGGACGTTCCCGTTGCCGAGGCCATCCTCGAGTCGATCACGAGCTCCCCGGCACTTTGCAGGTGCCTGCCCTGAACGATCTTCAATTCCCCGCCGATGGATGAAAACTGGCGAGGGTCGATCCCGTAGACTACATAGAATTGATTCCGGAAGGTCACCGTCCACGTCAGCACGGGCGAGACAGCCTGAACATGGGGGGTTTCCCGGATGTCCGTCAGGAGCTTCATCGGCAGCACGCCGCTCCTCAGTGCGAAGAAATTCGTCGCGCCCGCCTGCTGGACAATCATGTCCCCCCCGACGTTTTGTATTCGTTTCGCGACTTCATTGATTGAGCCGTTCACCATGCCGACGAGGATGAGAAGCAGGGTGATTCCGAGGCACACGGCCAGTATGCAGATAAGGCTCCTGATCCTGTGCTGCAGGATGTTTGCCACGGCAAGGTTCATGGTTTCGCCGCTCCGTTCATTGGATGACCCTCTTTACAACCCCCTCGGGCATGTCGAAATGAAAAAGGCCGCTCTCGAACCCCTCGGGATTTATCGTGACCTGACCAAACGCCAAGGAAAGAGTACTTCCGGTCGCGTCGCTCCGGACAGTGATGTCCCTGGGGAAAAAGCAGCACGCGGATTCCAGGAAGTTGCCGCGGCGGATCTCGATCTCTTCGCTCCCTTCGGCGTTATAGTATTTTTCCTTTTCGATCCTGTAGCGATCCTTCCCCACCCATAATCGCCGGCTCAATTTCCTGTCCTTTTCCGCCCCGTTGAAGATTGCCAGGACGTAATACGGGTCCGCGCTCTCCAGTTCGACCAGACGCTCATCCTCGATAGGACCAGGCAAAAGCGCTCTGAACAGGTCCCTCAGGTTTAGATCGATGCCATATCCCCGGCTTTTGCCGTACGCTGCTTCCAGGAGACCGGTGTACACCGTTTTGTCCCTGGGCACATGAAGCCAGAACTCCCTGCCGTTGCTCACCAGCGTAAAAAAGGTGGGAAGCAGCGAGCCGTGGCCTTTCAAATATATCTCCCTGTGAGCACTCAGCAGCATGTGCCCGCTGCAATGCCTGACAGGCTGGTCCGGACGGGCCTGGAAGCCCATGACCAGGCTTCCCTTTATGGCTTTGGGCTGATTTTCGGCGCGGTTGATACGGTCTACGAGCTCTTCCAGGGAAGCGGTTCGCGCGGGGGGCTGAATCCGGGCATCCGGTCCGGTGTAGACCCGCGAACAGGCGTTTATGAAAAGGAGGCACATTATCAGCAAGAACGCGCAGTCTCGCAGCAGGGGTTCCCGCGATGGAAAATGGACCTTCCTTTTATCACCTCGATCCCGGTCCCCAAGGGGAAACCCGGAACAAAGATCCGCATCCGGATGGGCTCGATGTCCGGGACCCCGCGTTTTTCTCCTTTTCATTTGCGCCCTCGCCGTGGATCGAGCTCAAGCCGGCCTGTTTTTCTTTTTCCACTCATCGAGCGGGATCGAATGTTTCTGTTCAATCCAGTTTCGGTGTACGGGGCCGCTGTTGTAGGTGCAGAAAGGGAACATCCCTTCAGGTGTGGAGTAGTGAATCACGCAGCGCTTTACCCGCTCGACGTCGAAGTTGTACCTGTCCTGAAAATGCATGGCTGCGGCCATGAGCGTCCGATAGGTCTTCTCCCCGGCTTTCCCGCGGCCGACGCGTTTGTCCGTCATGCCCCGGAGGGCGTGAATGAACCTGGAGACCGTCAGGCCCATGGGGGCCTTTTCCTTCCGGAAATGTTTCCGGAACAGCAAATAGACGCGCACCTTATGAAGAAACTTGAATCTTGAGTTTTTCATGTCGTATGCCAGATCATCGATGTCCGAAAAAAGGCCTTCGACGTCGAAAAAGGACGGGATGGGCGTTGCTTTTTTGTCTTCATCGACGACGAAATAGGTGCCCGAGGAACAGGAAGGGTGGGACGTCGGAGTAATCTTGGGGACGCCTGCGATGGATGAGAGCAGCCTCGAGTAGGGCGCGATGATGGAAAGAGGGTAAAAATCGCGATCCACCTCGGCAAACCCCGAGGAGGCGATATCGGCTGCCAGGTCGCCCAGGGTGTAGCGCTGGGACTCTCTTTCGCCGGTGGAAATCCTCCCGGTAAAGGCCACGGGCTGATAGGCAATCGCACTTATGGCATGGATGTTGTCAATGGCAAATTTCAGGATCTTCGGGACCTGGTCATCGTTGACGCCCTTCACGATCGTAGGCACCAGGCAGGTTTTCATCCCGGCTTTGTGAATGCTTTCGATGGCGAGCTTCTTCAGATCGAAGAGTTTGCGTCCCCGGGTCAATTCGTAGATGCTGTCTTCCACACCGTCAAATTGCAGGTAGACGGTGTGAAGCCCTGCCCGGGCGCACTGCATGGCAAAATCCGGATTGGCCAGCAGTATGCCGTTGCTTGCAATCTGAACGTGGCTGAAGCCGATCTCGTTTGCCGTCTTGACGATCCGGAGAAAATCCGGGTGGAGGGTAGGCTCTCCGCCCGAGAACTGGAGGGCGGTTGCGGGACAGGGCCGATAGTCCCTGAGATTTTTCATCAGTCCGACGATTTCTTCATAAGTGGGCTCGTAGACGTACTTCTTTATGTCTGCGTTCGCGAAGCAGATGGGGCATGACAGGTTACAGCGGTTTGTGAGGTCGATCTGCCCCAGAAGAGTATGGCTCTGGTGCAGATTGCACATCCCGCACTGGGAAGGGCAGAGCGTGGCGTCGGTGACTTTTGGATTGTGCAGTCCTCCACCTTCCTCGAAGCTCCACTGCTGGCATTTGAGAAAAAGCTTTGTGTTCGTGGAAACACGATCCTTCTCATAGCCGTGCTCGGGGCAGGTCTTCTCCATGTAGACGTTGCCCTGCCAGTCATAGACGCGGCCGATGATGTTCCTGCCGCACTCGGGGCACAATGTTTCCACGGTCTTGGGCAGGAATCTGACCACCGGCCTTATCCGGGAGCCGCAGAGCGTATGGGTGGGAGAGTGCCGGCGATCTGAAACCGCATGGTCGGAAAAGAGCGTGTCGCTTAAGACCTCTTCCATCGCTCCGTGATCGGGACAGCTTTTCTCGATGACAACCTTTCCATCTTTGTCAATCATTCTGGCGCTCAAGACACGGGTGCACTTCAGGCACTGGGACTCCAGCGCCAAAGGGAGGCCGACATGAACCGGGTTGAATTTGACCTGTTCTTTGTACAATGGGCGAAAACGTAGAGCCGGGGACTTCTGGCGTGTTTCTTCCTGTCCTTCTGGAACCATCTCGGAGTCCGCCATGGACTTAACCCCTCCTTTCTGCAGTCGCCTCAATAGATTCTCCCCCTCAAACATCTATGGGAAGGAAGCGTGCCACAATCTGTTCTTTCAGAAGGCCGAAAAAGGACTTGTCGCTGTATCCCCGAATCGCCACATAGCACCCGCCGCAGGTGTTTGTTCTCGAGTATCCCTGCTTGAGTTCCTCGTGGGTCTCAAAACGCCATGGCTTGTGAGAACAGGGACGAAAGAACCCATCCGGCGTTATGGTGAGAAAGCGGATGCCTGTCCTGCAACCACCGACGGCCCCTTCCTCGAAAAATCGCATTATGTTTTCAAGTACGGAAACGGGATTGCGGATCTGCTTGCCCTTTCTTTTCATTGTGATGAGCTTGTCCATTGTTGCCCGCAACCGGCTCAAATCCTGCGCGGAGGTGATGAGCAGGTCCCGGTTGCCGGTCCTCAGGGGCGAATAGGCGCTGTAGGACAGACTGGCCCCCCACTTCTCCGCCGTGGCAAAAAGGTCCAGCAGGTCATCGAGATTCTCGCGAGTAATGGCCGTATTCAGCACGATATCGTTTTGGCCCTGAGCCGTCAGTTCAGGAATCGTTTTCTCAAGATGCCGGAAGAGCCCGGGAAGCCTGCGAAACCGGTCATGCCGTTCATCCGGGAAATCCAATGATACGGAAAACTGGTCCACACCGGCCCGGTGAAGCTCCAGATAAAGGCCCTTATTCAATCGGAGCCCGTTGGTAACGACGATGAGATAAGGGGTCCCGTTGGGCTCCTTGATTGCCCGCACGATCTCGATCACGTCCTTCCTGAGCAGGGGCTCCCCGCCGGAAATCTGTACCACGACGGGCCTCAAATCCCGGTAGTGCTCAAAAATCCCCGATGGCGGCAACTGCACCTCGTCATGAATGATCCCTCCCTTCTCACAGTGGCGGCAGTTTGCATTGCAGGAGCCGGTCACTTCAAAAGAGACAACGAGGGGTTTGCCCGTCAGGTAGTTGCGGCATCCCCTGAGGAAGAGCCTTGTTGCCCTTACAAATCCGATGGTTTCCACCTTATGGAATATCCCTCGAGTCCGGCTAAAAAAAGACAGCCGCACAATGTGCGGCCGTCAGTCTGAATAGAGCACAAAAAGAAGGTGTGCGAACCGGCCCCGGCTCGCCATCGCCGATAAATGAGATGAATTTTCCGGAAACCGGCGGACAAGTATATGTCAAATTGCCTATGGCGGCATACTCCACGAGCTCGTCACCGTGGACCGATGCCCTCATATCGTTTGTTGAAAAATCAAGACGGGAGTACATGATCTTTCGCATCGTACCGACCTTTTCAATCCAGTTCTCAGTTTGAAGAGAATTTCCAGGTCAGCCATGCAAATGTCGGCATGGGCAGAATCTATGGCACAAGGCTTTGAGCGTATTGGAGCTTTTCCAAGATAGACGGCAGTCCCACAGCCGGATGATACCAAGGCATCGAGCGGAACGTTCAGGGACCTGAATCCACCCCGGCTGGCCTGGTAGCATAGTAACTTGGAAACCACCTGCCTGTATAGGCAAAAATGATGGCAGGCAAGCTATCTCAAGACGGACGCTCTCCCGCCGTCCGCATTCTGTGAAGTCGTCTCCAGACTGTTCACTACAAGACCGGGAAGGCGCGGACGATTCCGCCTCCTTCGGATATGCGTTGGGGTAACCTTCAAGATTGTGGCGACAGGACATCCCTTTGCGCTTGCTGGTTCATACGCATTTGCGTTCAAGGATGTACCAAAGGACGCTTTTGAAAAGCGTGGGGAGCTGCGCCCCCACACCCCCTCGCCGCTTCGCGGCTCATTCTGGCGCTTGCGGGAGTGCGGGGGAATCGCCGCCTTGACTGTAATCTCATCCGCTTCCGCCCGGGCCATCAATTTCTTGACACGGAATTGAGAACTCTCGATTTTGGGGGGCCATTACCCGCCGGCCTTTTCACGGTCAACCGGCCCGGCTTCTTCACTCGCTTCCCTCGAACTTGAAGGAGAGCTTCACACGGGCACGATACTCCACAATTTTCCCCTTCTCGATCCGCATGTCCAGCTTGCCCACCTCAGCAATTCTGATGTCCCTCAGGCTCTTGGTCGCGGTTTCAACGACGTCTCTTGCCGCTTCCTCCCAGGAATTTGGACTCGTTCCAACGAGTTCGATGATCTTGTAAATGGACATGACTATCCTCCTCTGATTGTGTCACCAAACAGTGAAAAGGAGTTCCCCCTGTCCCTTTGCCGATTGGAAATTGCCCTTAAACACAGTGCTGGAGCCAATGTGGTCGAAGTGTATACTTTGCATTCCTATACGCCTCAGGCTAATCACGCAGCCTGCATACCGCAAGAGACGAACAGAAACGAATTCAGGATCGCTACCTTGGAACAGCCGCCGGCGCCAAAATGAGCCGCGTAGCGGCGGGGGGGGGGTGGGGGTGGGGGAATAATATCCCCCCGCTCTTTGGTATCCCGAGAGGGATCAACTCGGACGCAATTTGGTATAAAGACTATCCGCCGCAGATTCCTCTAGCAGTATTCGACAACGATTTCCTTGTTGTATTTTCTCAGCAGGGCGACAATTTGCTCTACGATATTTCGCCGAATGGAGATATTTTTGGGCAGAAGGGGATTCTGATGGAAAGGATTGACGCTCTGTCCGACCAGAAAATGAATGGAATCCGCCGATAGCATCTCCCGTGCCAGCAGGCATGGCCCGGTACGCTCCTCGGGCACCGTCGAGAGATTTCCGCGGCACTCCTGCAGCTTCTTCAAAGTGGCCGCCATCGTGAGGATTCCTTCAGTGACCAGGTCGACGCCCGCCATGCTGCCCATCGCGGGATAGTCTTCCGTCATGGTGCCGGGATCGATACG
>JAJFVB010000025.1 GCA_021372055.1 Desulfobacteraceae bacterium
CGTTTATATACCGGTTCAGGGCCATGAGGATCCCGAGCGGCACGGCAATCGAACATGCGATGGCAAAACCGATAAGAACCCGGTACGTGCTCGCCCACATGTGCCCCCAGAGCGATTTGCCTGCAATCGTATCCGACATCAGCTGGATGATCTGAATGACGACGGCTTCGGGTGCCGCGATTCCGTTGCCGAGGACCTTTATATAATCAACATATTTCCAGATCCCGAAGAATGCGACGAGAGACACCGCATAAAGAAACCAGCGATTTTTTAGAAATGCGGAAAGCGAAAACGGCCGCCTTTCCTTGACTTGATTTTGAACTTCATTGGCAATGCTTGAGGTTGCTGTGGTCATTTCCGCTATCTCCTGATCCCGGCAAGGAGTTTCTTCTCCACTCGTTCAATCAATATGCCGATTGCAACGCCTGTAAGACCGACGCAGATCATGCCGAGAACGACCATGGGAGGCGACGCAAGACGGCGGCCCATCGTGATGAGGTAGCCGAGCCCCTGGTCGGCGGCAAGATATTCAGCGCCCACAAGCGTGGTCCAGCAGTATGCCTGGGATATGGTCATCGCGCCGAAAACCATCGGAAGTGCCGACGGTATGCAAATCTTTTTGAAAATTTCCCAGTCGGTGGCCCCGTAGGTGCGCGCCATCTGGATAAGTGTCGGACTGGTCATCCGCACGCCCACGTACGAGTTGATGACGCACGGGACAATGCCTGAGAGCCATATAATAAAGACTTTGCCCGGGATGCCGATTCCAAACCAGAAAATGGTAAGAGGAATCCAGGCCACCGGCGGTATGGGGCGAATAAGTTCGAAAATGGGCCGCGCCAGACCTTCGGCCACGCTGAACCAGCCCATCATAAGCCCCAAGGGAATGCCGATAGCCAAACTCAGAAAAAATCCAGTGAATGCTTCCTGAATACTGACCCAGGCGTGCACCGACAGCACCGCGCCGTCCGGGTCCGCGACAAAGAGCTTTTCCCAGAAAAGCACCGCAACCTGGGTAGGCGAAGCAAGCATCGTGTTCGGGACTACTCCGAAGTCCACTATCGCCTGCCACACTGCGAAGAAGAGCACGACGCTCGCCACCGGCAATATTCTAAGAAGCAGCGGTGTTTCGACCTTAACACTTTCGTAAGCCATACTAACTCTCCCGCCCCGAATACTCTCTCGAATTGGATGGTTTGCCGGCCGGTATACGACCGGCAAACCAATTTCACAGGGAATTCAATCCCGGGGACCGCGAACTGCATCCCCCGTTTGAAGCAATCAGTCGCGCAGGCTGCCCGAGACCTCCGGGTAACCCACTCCCTAAAGGTGAGCTACTTTACGATCATTTTCAGATACTGGTCGGTGATAAAATTCAAACGGCCATCAGGCGTCACGACCTTCTTCGCATCTTCTTCCTTCAGTTTCTTCTGTGCGGTGAAGAATTCGAGCACGCCCAGTTCCCACGTTTCAACCACGCTCGGACCCTTGGAGCCGTCCATCATCTTGATCTGCTCTGCAGCCGTGAAGATCGGATGCTTTTCGAGGTCCATTTTGCACATGGCTTCATTCATATCCAAGCCGCAGAAATCTTTCATGAAACGCTTGTAGTCAGGAACCAGCTTATCGATCGGGGTAGCCTTGAGCCAGTCAATGCCGCGGAAGTAAACCTGCATGAACTTCTTGACCTGCTCGGGTTCCTTCTCGAGGAATTCTTTCTCACCAACGATTACGATCGGAAGACCCTTGCCGCTGGTCTTGATGTCGCCGGCAATCTTCCAGCCCTTCTGGATACCGGTGTACATATGCGGGGCCCAGAGGGTAACGATATCGCCAATGCCTGCTTCAAAAGCCGCAACGCACTGGAACGGATCCATGTTCTTGATCACAACGTCGCTGTCCTTGAGGCCGAAAACACCGAGCCAGGTGGACAGTACGAAGTGAGCCGAGGAAACCGTGGTCGTAACGACGGTCTTACCCTTGATTGTCTCGGGGCTTCCGTAGACTTCCGGGTACTTCGGGTTGAAGCCCTTGACCTTCATGATCGGGCTGTCGGGACGAACCAGAACGACGTTTGCAACCGATTCGTCATTACCAATTGCAATGATCTTGGAGCCATAACGCGCGGCACCAACAACGGCGGGCGTTCCACCCAGAGCACCAATCGTCCACTGCTTCGCCGGCAGGGCTTCCATCATACCCATTCCGGAATCGAAATAGAGGATGTTGAAATCCAGGCCTACTTCCTTATCCCAGCCCTTTTCCTTGGCCCACCAAGTGATGAAGGTCTCATGCTCTGGTTCCCAGGCCGTGTTGAATTTGATGAGCTTTTGAGCCGCCATGCAAGGTGTAAAACCGGACACGATGAAAAGTGCACTAAGAACTAGAACTCCCGCAACTACCCACTTTCTCATTTCTAATCTCCTTTGCAATCGGTCCATCGCCTTCGTAACAATACTGCTCCTCCAACGGCATCTCTTCGATGGCTCTATTCCCCCCAGGCACCTCCTTTCCGAACCGGTAAAATCCGGATACCAGCAACTTACCACCAACGTATAAGTTCCGTGACCTGCTTCCTGATCTCAACAAACTTCGGATCGATCAGGCTCCTCGGACGCGGCAGGTCAACCAGCACCTCAGCTTTGATTTTGGTAGGCTTATTGCTCAAAATGAGGATCCGCTCCGCCACGTAAACGGCCTCCTCGATATTGTGCGTGACGAATACAACCGTCGAATTCAAGGTCTTCCACAGGCGCACCAGCTCGTCTTCGAGATAGTAGCGGAGCTTAACGTCGAGCTGCCCGTAAGGTTCATCCATGAGCAGAAGGTCGGGGTCCACCGCGAAAGCGCGGGCGACCGCTATGCGCTGCTCCATACTGGCCGACACCTGGTTCGGATACAGGTTGGCCGTGTCGGAAAGCCCGACGAGGTCGAGGATATACTTTAGCCGCTCCTCCAGCTTTTCCTTCGGAAACTTCTTCGTTTCCATGCCGTAGGCCACGTTCTCACGCACCGTTCTCCAGGGCATGCAAGTCGGTTCCTGGAAAACGAAGGAAATGTTGTGCTTCGTGGGATTGGCCTCCTCGCCATCGATCAGGATGTTCCCCTTCGTCGTCGGCAGAAGCTTCGAGAGGCAATTCAAAAAGGTCGTCTTACCGCAACCGGTCGGGCCGACAATGCTCAGAAACTCGCCTTCCGCCACATTGAAGGAGATATCATTCAGGACCGTGAGGTCTCCGAAACTCCTGGTCAGATTCTTTACCTGGATCTTTGTCTTTCTGCCGCCCGAAGCTTTGCTCGTATCGTCCAAGGTGTTCTCCTGTCCTTTTTGCCTCCCGGTCCCGCTCCAACAGGCTCCGGCATGATCAGACTCTAGATGTCAACGATTAGACCCTCTTGGTAATAAGCACGGCACAATGTGCGCAGCGCACAACATGGCTGTTGATGTTGCCTATCAGTAGTTCCTTTATCGGATGCCGGCCGGAGTGTCCCAGTACAATGAGGTCCGCGCCCCAATGAGCAGCCAACTCGCAGATGCGCTGGGCAGGCTTTCCTTCCTCGGCGTGGACCCTGGTGACAACCCCCTTCTCACTGGCCGTGTGCGCGAGGGATTCCAGCCAGGAACGCACGTGAGTCAGTTGTTCGGAGCGCTGCCGGTTGTGGACTTTCTGCGACTCGGACATGTCCAGCTCGGTTACGGTCGTCACCCGGTCTTCAGCCTCGGCAACCGTGTCCTGTTCGAAACAGCACACCAGGCCGAGTTCCGCATCCATCTTGTACGCCAAGCCGAGTGCTTCCTCGAAGAGGAATGTTCCTTTGTCGTTCATATCCAAAGCAAGGAGAATCTTTTTGTAGGGCATAACTGTCGGGCCATCCTGTTAGAGTGAGGGTTATAGACCTTTATAGGATCTGTCCGTATTCCCCGATGACGCACCCCCGGCAAGACGCGGAGGCCGGGAGCAGGGCGGACGAGCCGCCCTGATTTTTGTAACTGTGAGGCTGTTTAAATGGTTAGGTTTTTATGTGAATTATGCGCAACAATTATTCTTGCACGTACTTGTCGGCAACTTCAAGAGCTTTATCCATGAGTCCGACGCCTTCATCGATTTCCTCACGCGTGATGATAAACGGCGGAGCCATGGCAATCGTGTTGCCGGGATTTGCGGCCATGGCCATCATGCCCAGCTCACCGAGCCTCTTGGCCACCTCGAGCTTCGGGTTCAACCCGGGTCGAATCTTTGCCGCAACCGGCATTATCGGTTCCCGGGTCTTCTTGTTCCTTACCAGCTCAAGACCGACAAAAAGTCCGAGCCCCCGCACGTCCCCCACGCACGGATGCTTGTCCTTCAGTTCCATTGCCTTGTCGAGCAGGTATTTGCCAAGCTGAGCCGACCGCTCTATCAGGTTGTCTTCCTGGTAGATCTGGATCACGCGAACGGCGGCCGCGCAGCAAAGCGCATGGCCCGCGTAGGTCGCCCCGTGCGAGAAGAACTGCTCCTTGAAGCGCTCTCCCACGTGCTTGCGTGCAATCGCCACCCCGAGAGGCAGATAGCCGCAAGTGGCCCCCTTTGCGAAGGTCATGATATCAGGCACCACTCCCCAGTGGTCCATCGCAAACCATTTTCCAGTGCGCCCGAAACCGCTCATTACCTCGTCTGCGATCATCAGCACGCCATATTTGTCGCACACCGCACGAAGCTGCGGGAAGTACTCGGGAGGCGGCACGATAATGCCGTTTGCGCCCGTAACCGGTTCGAAGATAATCCCGGCGATCTTTTCGGCACCGCCTTCAAGCTCGATCACTTCATCGATGTACCTCACACACTGCATGTTGCATTCCGGGTACTTCTGTCCGAACATGCAACGATAGCAGTAAGGCTGAGGCACCGATACCCACTCCGTTCCGCCGGGCACCTGAGCCCAATTGCGCGCGTCCCCCGTTGAAAGCGTCATAGGAGCGGCCGTTGCGCCGTGATAGCTTCTGTAGCGGGCGAGGATCTTTCTTTTTCCCGAGTACTGATGGCAGATTTTTACCGCAGCTTCGTTTGCCTCCGTGCCGCCCAGAGTAAAAAAGCAGCGAGAGAGGTCCCCCGGAGTGACTTCGGAAAGCATTTTGGCGAGTATCGCCCTGGGCTTGTTCGAAAAATTAGGTGCAAAACCGCATAGACTCTTTGCTTGCGCAACTATTGCGTCCACAACCCTCGGGTCCTGGTGGCCGATGTTGTGGCTGACAAAGCACGAGCTGAAATCGAGCCGTTCCCTTCCATCTTCCGTAACGAATCTAACGCCCTTGGAGCTCACGACACGAAGTGGAGCCTGCGAGGGCTGGTAAGACCACGAGTGGAAGATGTTTTCGACTTCATACTGGTCAAGATTCTGCTTTGCAGCCGGAATGCTCTTCAGATCGATCATCAAAAGCCTCCTCGAAAAAAGTGGTCGCAGTGCCAGCGCGCAAAATTCTATCGCCGAGTATCTTTGCCTCTATCGGATTTTAGGATCAGCCACACCAAGTACTAATTTAAAAATGCCGAGCGGAAAAGGGAGAATTGTTCCCCGCCCCCCTTTTCCGCCCATTCGCTTCTTACACGAGGCCCTGATCGAGCATCGAGTCAACAACCTTTACGAAGCCGGCAATATTGGCCCCGTACATGTAGTTGCCGGGCACGCCATACTGAGCCGCAGCATCAAGACATGACTTGTGTATCGTTTTCATGATCGTATGGAGCCGCGCATCGACTTCCTCGCGAGTCCAGCTAAGACGCATGCTGTTCTGCGACATCTCGAGGCCGGAAACCGAAACGCCGCCGGCATTAGCCGCCTTGGCAGGTCCATAAAGAACGCCGTTTCCAAGGAAAATGTTGATCGCTTCGGGAGACGTCGGCATGTTTGCGCCTTCGCACACGACGCGCACGCCGTTGCTCACCATGTTCTGAGCGTCCTTGGCGTTGATTTCGTTCTGCGTCGCGGACGGGAAGGCATAGTCGGCCTTGTGGCTCCAGAGAGGATTGTAATCCTTGGCAGGATCAACCGGCGTGTAAACCGCTGAAGGATACTTATCAGCGTACTCTTTGATCCGGCCGCGCTTGATGTTCTTCAGTTCCTTGACAAACGCGATCTTTTCGCGGTCGATGCCCGCTTCGTCATAGATGTAGCCCGAAGAATCGGAGAGCGTTACAGGCTTGCCGCCAAGGTCGAGAATCTTTTCCACGGTGTACTGGGCAACGTTTCCGGATCCCGACACCAGGCAAACGCCGCCTTGAATCTTCTTGCCAACGTTTGCAAGCATCTCGGCCGCGAAGTAGACGCTTCCGTACCCGGTGGCTTCGGGCCTGATCAGACTGCCGCCCCAATTGAGACCCTTCCCGGTCAGCACTCCGGAAAACTCGTTACGCAGCCTTTTGTACATCCCGAACAGGAAGCCGATCTCGCGGCCACCCACGCCGATATCGCCGGCGGGGACGTCCGTATCGGGGCCCACATGCCGGAAGAGCTCGATCATGAAGCTCTGGCAGAACCGCATAACTTCGTTGTCGGATTTTCCCTTGGGATTGAAATCGGAACCACCCTTACCGCCGCCCATCGGGAGCGTTGTAAGAGCGTTTTTGAAGGTCTGTTCGAAAGCAAGAAACTTCAGAATGCTGAGGTTAACCGAAGGGTGAAAGCGGAGACCGCCCTTGTAGGGGCCGATAGCGCTGTTCATCTGGATTCTGAAACCGCGATTGATCTGGATGTTTCCCTGATCGTCCACCCACGGCACGCGGAACATAATCACACGCTCAGGTTCCGTGATTCTCTCCAGAATCTTCGCCTTTGCATAGCGCGGATTGCGATCCAATACCGGCTTTACCGACTCGACTACTTCACCGACCGCTTGATGGAACTCTTTTTCGTGAGGGTCTCTCGCCCTGATAATCCCCATGATCTCGTCAGTCACTGCTAACTCCTGATTGGAAGAACCGTTACGCACCCTTTGACAGGAAAAGCACCCTTTTCAGGCGGATCCCCTTGTCTAAATCACATCAGACTGGAACCAATTCAGAGGCTGTCATGATAACACGACGGAAGACCCGGGTTTTCCGTCGTTATTTCCGGCCGTACCCGACACGTGCCGGCAAATCATCGATGACGGTCAACAAGATAATAGGACTATAAACCTGCCGGAGTCAAAGTAACAATAATCATAAGTTTGATAACCTATTGTTATGCAAAATGATCTCTAAGCCACCAATCCCGCACTGGGTACGGACTTGCCCAAAGGATCGCATCCTCCCATCGGACGCAGTCCGCATGTAATATTATTTTATTTTTGATATCTATTTTTATATCGGAATCAAAATACAATCGGGCGAGCAAAAAGCCCTCTCCTCCCCCGTCGCATTTCGCGTAACAACGGCCCAAGGGGCCTTATCCATCAATCAGGGCGCGACCGGGACTCCAGAGTGTCCCCCCCCGGTCATGCCCGGAAATTGCCGGATCGGAAAATGCCTATGCTGCGCCGATATAGACGCGCTTGACACGCTTCGACACGGCGCATGTCAGCTCGTAGGGAATCGTGCCGAGACGTTGCGCGACATCGAGCGTCCGGATCGAGCCTTCGGACGATTCGCCCCACACCAGGACTTCGTCCCCTACAGCCACGCGAGCGTCTCCAATGTTCACCATGATGTAGTCCATGGTGACCGTGCCGACCATAGGATACCGTTTCCCGCGAATGAGCACCTCGCCGTTGTTTGTGAATCGGCGGCTCATGCCGTCCGCATATCCGATGGGCAAGACGGCTATCCGGGTGGGCCCGGGTGTCGACCAACGCCTGCCGTAGCTGATGGGATGGGCTTCGGGCATCTCGCGCACGTGGGCGACGAAAGTCTTCAGCGACATGACCTGCCGCGGTTCTATGGATTGAGAGGTATCCCGGGAGGGATAATGGCCGTACATCAGGATGCCCGGACGCACGGCGTCAAAGTAGCTCTCAGGAAGGTCCAGTATGGCGCCGCTGCTTGCCATGTGGATCATCCGGGGTTTCTTTTCAAAACCGGAAAGAATGGATAGAATTTCGCGAAAACGGGAGAGCTGCCGCCTTGCGAAGGTTTTGTCCGTTTCGTCGGCAGTCGAAAAGTGCGTAAAAAGGCCCTCCCAGTCACAGGAGCGCGATCTGCCGATTTTGTCGAAGAGCGCGGGTGCATCGGAGGCGAGAACCCCCTTGCGGCCCATTCCCGTTTCGAGCTTGACGTGCACCTTCGCGGGGGTGTCCGCAACACACTTCTCGACCCAGCGCAGGTCTTCCTCGCCAAAGAGGGTCAGCCTGAGGCTGGCCTTGACAGCTTCGGGGATCTGATGCGGAAAGAGCCTGCCAAGGACCAGGATCGGCTGCGTGATGCCGCTTTCCCGAAGCTCCATGGCCTCGCCGAACTGGGCGACCGCGAACAGCTCCTGCCCTTCCCGGACAAGCCGCCTGGCCACGGGAACAGCTCCGTGTCCATACGCGTCCGCCTTGATCACGGCAATAACCCGCGCAGGGGCAACTTTCCTGCGAATGCGGTCGACGTTTTCGACCAGGTTGTCGAGGTTTACTTCCGCATAGGTCTCGAAAGGCATCATCTTCTCCCGCTGCGCTTTTCAGGTCCGATTATTCTACGCAAATCGAAACGACAAGTAAACATCAGAGAAATGTCGCCAAACCGGTTCGACCGGAAATTCGCGCCCGCGCGCGTCTCAGAGATCTTTGCGCTGATATTTTCAGATTTGCGGGGGAATTTCTTCCCCCGCAGGAGAGTTATCGTTCCTATTTGCCGAAGATCTCGCGCAGCACCTTTCTGCCTGCGGAATGGATGGCTGCTATTTCCGGCTCGCCATGGGCAACGGAAATATAGAGCTTGGTGGACATGGGATTCAAAAAGATCCCGTTGCGGAAAAGCCCCAGCACAAACGCCCTCCCCTTTTCGGAATCGGCCCGGAAAGAGCTCCTGTAGTCAACGACCTTTTCCCCGGTGAAAGCCAGGGCGCAAAGGGGCCCGTCTCCGAGGACCTGGGCGGTTATTTCGAGCTCGTCCAGGATTTTGCGGAATCCGCTTCTCAGCAGTTCTCCCATCTCGAAGAGACGTTCGTACGTCCCCGGCCTGCGCAGTTCGGCAAGAGTCGCCAGGGACGCCGCGCAGGTCACGGGATTGCCGCCCAGAGTGCTCGCGAACCAGACATACTCCTCCACTCCCAGTCTTGATTCCGCGCAGAGGTCAAGTATGTCCGCGCGCCCCACGATCGCGCCGACCGGATACCCGCCTCCGAGCGCCTTGCCGAGCGCCGTCAGGTCGGGAGTCACTCCGTAGTACTTCTGCGCCCCGCCGTATGACAGCCGGAATCCCGTGACGCACTCGTCGTAGATCAGCACGATCCCCGCCTTGCGCGTTATCTCCCTCAACCCTTCCAGAAAGCCGGGAAGCGGCACCGTACACCTGTGGAGCGGTTCAACGATGACCCCGGCAATCTCGTCGGCATGCTCGGCGATGATCCGTCCGGTCGTTTCGATGTCATTGTAAGGCGCTATCAAAACTTCATTGCACGTCGACCTCGTTACTCCGGCAGAGGTCGGATTCGCTGTCGGGAAGTCAACGAGTGTTTTCGGGAAAAGGCTGATCGAGCCGAACTCGTTTGCGCCGTGGTAGGCTCCTTCGAATTTCACGATTTTGTCGCGCTTCCGGAAAGCGCGCGCAAACCGCACCGCATACATGGTGGCTTCGGTGCCCGATGCGCAAAACCTCACCTTTTCGGCGCAGGGGACAGCCCGCACGAGTTCTTCGGCAAGCTCGATGGTGAGTTTGGAAACATAGGAAAAATTGGACCCCTTCGCGGCCTGCGCCTGAACCGCCGCGCAGACGGCAGGATGGGCATGCCCGAGGAGCACCGACCCCCATCCCATCGTGTAGTCGATGTATTGCCTTCCTTCGGCATCCCACACGCGGGGACCCTCGCCCCGGCTCAGGGCTATTGAAAGTTCCGCCGGAAGATTGTATTCGCCCAGAGATCCCCCGGGAAACACATTCCACGATCTTTTACCCCACTCGCTTGAATACTCAGACACAGGAACTCCTTCGTAATGAATATGGTGTGAATGGTATGGGTAGGCGCGCCGACATCCGGCACGTTGAATCCGGACAGAGTCCGGGGGGTTGCGGCGACTGTCCGCAAGAAGAATGCCCCCCGAACGTTTTCATACATGGTCTGGACTAAGAGGTTCTCAAAGAATTTATGGCTGTTTCGCACGATTTTTTCAGGCGGTTGGGCCACCAGAAGAGCAAATCCTTCGCGCAGGGCCTGTAGGCGATCTTTTCGATCGCGTCCAAATACTCTTCGGAGCGGTCCAGGTAGAGCGAGAGGGCCTGGGCGAACTTCTTGCCGACTATTCCGTTTACCAGCAACTGGCTGATCTCCCGCTTGCGCCGCAGCACGGACTGAGATCGAAGAAGAATCTGCCGTTCCTCCTGCGACATTTTCTGCAGCAGCGAGCAAAGAACACTCCGCGCGCGCGGTTGATACATCCAGAAATAAAGGAGGTCGAGAGCGTTTATGATGAGGATTTTTTCCAGGTCCCGAGCCTCCGCGCTGATCTTGAGCATGAAGTTCTTGGGAGATTCGAGCATCTGCAGCACATCGGTCTCGGGAAAAATCAGTTCCAGATGTGCATAGGTATCGAACAGTTGAGCCAGCTTCGTCGAATAGTCCCGAGCGCGCATTCCGACAAATTTGAATCGGTCAGCCAACCCCTCGATCACGCCGGCGACACAGTCGGAAGCCGTCTTGGAGATGACCGCCGCCCATTTCTGAAGAACTCCGGCTATGTCCGGCACCCCGAACGCCCCGAGGATTCCGGCCACTAAGGAGTTCAAAAGGACGGCTATCGGAATAGACAGCGCGCTGCGGAAGATGTTGCCGACAGCGGCGCTCTTCGGAAGACCGCGCCAGATGTTGTGGCTAAAAATATAGAGTCCGTTGGCCATTCCCATTACGGTATAGAGCAATATGGGGTTGGTCGCGGTGGTTACGCCGAAGCTGCGGTCCATCAGTTCCGTTTTGACAATATAATCGAGCAGCGGAACAGAGAACCCGGTATACAGCAGCGAATCGCTCAGCCTGTCCCAACTCACATAGCTGTTCCATCGCAACAAAGGCGAGCGCCTGATGCCTCCCGCGCCCAGAACGGACTGGACGATGTTGCGAAGTCCCGTTATGCCAAACCAGATGACACCCCCGAGATAGGCGAGAACCCACCAGTCCTTGGTGAGATAAAACGTAGCGAAGGCCGGGATGAAACCGATCAGGACCTTCAGGGCGTTCCTGAGGATACTGTTCATGCACCTCCAGGACGCCTTCGTCTTTGTCGCCTGAATTCTCGGAATGATCTGCAGACCGTTGCCGGCTTCCTCGCTGACCCCCCCGAGACTCACGATATTGCCGTGCGAGACGATGCGGGGAGACGATTCCTGAACATCCCAGTCTATCTGCAGCTTCGTGGCCAAACGGCGCAGACCCGGAATGTGCCCGAGTATCCTCTGGAATAGTCCCGGCGAGTTGCCGTTTTTGCCCGATGGAATGCAGGTGGTGCGCAGGAACGCATCGGTCCGGACGGGAATCACCCACCGTGACGGCCCGTGCGAATACCGTACTTCCCTTTGCGCCTTCGCCGGGAGGGTGTCCACGATCACGAGCCCCATCCCGTGCAGCCTTCGGGAATGGCCGGTGGAATCACTTCCGATACGGGAGCGAAGAGGCCCCTTTTTATAATAATTATTTAGGGTTGCAATATTCCGCAAGATTTCGTGAAACTTCTGGATCCTCGCCTCACTGTGTTCGTTGGAGGACTCCATGCGTTGAATGATGCCCCTTATGTACTTCTTGAGAGCTATGATATTGCCTTCATTCAGCGCGACCTGCAAATCGCTTATCTCGTGATTGTGAGTCGACTTTCCGGAAGTGTAATCCTTGAGGTTGAAGATCTCGAGGTGGCTGATCGAACCTTTGCAGTCGTATAGCAGTTCCAGAACATCCTCTACCGTCAGGTTGCTCAGATTGAGCGTAATTCTGTAGCCCGCGTGCAGTTGCGCCAGCCGTTCCATCAGTTCGCACGGCGTATACTTGAGCAGATCGGGCACATCCTCGCCGTCTCGCGGCACATGCGGGTCGGGGATGCCGGGATTCTGCACCTGCCGCAGATACCGGTCGACGATGGCCTCGGAATCCAGCCGGTTCATTTCATCGACAAAAGCCGCGGTTTTCTTCCGCTCCTCGAAGCTCGAGAGTTCGAACTCTTCTCTCATCCCCTCGACACGCTCCTGCATGGCCGGGAGAATGTGAATATGGATAAACTTTGCCAGGTGAAGGATGGAAGCCTGGCCGGCGCCGACAAACGCCATGAATTGCGCCTGGTTGAGAGGCGCGATATCGAGCCCGAACTGCTCGTTCAGGTCAAGCCTGTGCCGCCGGTTGAACTCATCCAGAAGCGAAAGCACATACTGCTGCTGGTACTCGGTGACCTTTTGCCCCTCTCCCATAAAAGACTTAATCCGGGGATCTTCGAGAAAGGAAAGGAAATCCTTGGCGTCGGAAAACCCTCGAGGCACATAGATAAGCTGAACATAGCGGCCGTAGAAGCGGGCGGAAAACTCCACTCCTATCCTTACCGTTATGCCCATGATCTCGGCCGCCTCCAGCAGTTCTTCCGCGGCCTTGGACGATACATGATTGTAGTAAATGACCGTGAGAAACCGAATTCCCTTGATCCAGGCATCCATAATCAGGTGCGAGGGCGTCTTGCGGCCTTTTGTATTCGAGTCGTGGACATGGTCGTCGAAAGACACCTGGTTCCACTCCTCGGGCATTTCAAGCAGGTGGTAGCGGTGCAGCAGAGTCCGGATGATCCGGGGCTTGCCCGAGGTGGCCGTACGGAAGTCGTGGGCGAGCGTCAACTGCACGACTTTGTTGTCGCGCGTGCGGACGAGTTCCTTCATGATTTCGAGGAGCACCCGCGCCGTGTTGTTGTGCATCGCCCCTTCGCCGCTGTACATGACTTCTTCGCGCAGGCAGCGCAGAGCCGTTATCCGGTCGTCGGCCTTGCCGACTTCGAGAGACTCGAGAAGACGAACGGCCGCATAGGCTATCCGGAGTCCGCGGGATGCGGCCAGTTCTTTGATTCCATGCGGATGAAGGTACGGATAAAGGAGATTTTTCAGATAGACGAATGA
The DNA here is from genome assembly GCA_021372055.1 of Desulfobacteraceae bacterium. GTDB lineage: Bacteria > Desulfobacterota > Syntrophobacteria > Syntrophobacterales > Syntrophobacteraceae > SbD1. The sequence goes on from JAJFVB010000025.1 coordinate 13,233, forward strand.
CTCGTTATGGTCGAGCACATCATTTACGAGGCCCAGAAGCTCGTAGTCACGGTGATCGAATAAGAACCTCGGTATTGCGTCGTCCATAGTACTGACCGCTCTTCCAGGCTCCAAGAGTGAAGATGATCCGGATGAACACCCGTTTGCAAAACCGGCTTGAACACGGGATCACTCGCCAAGCCTGACGTGGGAAGAACCCGTTCCCGCCTAAAGCCCACATTGTTTTATATATTCAGCCTTTTAGGGCAAATGCGTCAAACTAATAATTCTTATGAGAAACATGAAAAAAAGTCATCATAACTTTTAGAATCAGTCCAGCACTGAATTAATCGCTCCCGGGCGGAAAATGATGACCGCCTCGGTCCCATCCCTGCCCATCCATCCCCCGCTTTCGCCATGGGAGCGCGATCCTTTCCCCGGGACTTCTTGACAAATCGATTGAGCTAATGATAACAGAAGATTATGATCTGTAGCAATAATCCGCTCGGATCCAGGCCGGACTGAGACGGAGCAACGTTGCACGAGCGTGGACCGAGTGGTCGCGCATGGAGCTGTTGCTCATTAACCGAGCCTTCCGGACACCGGTCCCGAGGGCTTTGTCATTATAACCTCTTCTGCAAGGAGTACGAATGCGCATCATCGAAACGATAGCCGAGATGCAGCAGGCCGCAGACAACTGGAGGGCTCATGGCGAGCGCATCGGGTTTGTTCCCACCATGGGATTCCTGCACAAGGGCCATCTGGACCTGATGAGGACGGCGCGCCGTCTTTCGAGCCAGGTTGTGATAAGCATTTTCGTGAACCCGACGCAATTTGCGCCGCATGAGGATTTCGACAGCTATCCCCGGGACATGCAACGCGATCTGGACTTCGCGCGGGAAGTGGGAGTCGATGCCGTCTTCACGCCGAATCTCCACGAGATGTATCCGGAAGGCTTTCAGACCTACGTCACCGTGACCGAGGTGAGCAAGAATCTGTGCGGCCGGAGCCGGCCCGTGTTCTTTCGGGGCGTGGCCACCGTGGTGAGCAAGCTTTTCCATGCCGTCAAACCGCATCTGTCCGTGTTCGGAGAAAAGGACTTTCAGCAACTCGTCACCATACGGCGCATGGTGAGGGACATGAACATGGATGTGGAGATCATCGGCCATCCAATCGTGCGCGAGGAAGACGGTCTGGCCATGAGCAGCCGGAACGCCTACCTGAGGCCCGAGGAAAGACCCGTCGCACTCAGGCTCGGCCGCGCATTGGCGCTGGCTCAGGACCTGGTGTCCTCGGGCGAACGCCAGGTCGATGCGATCCTTGGCAAGGTATCCGAATTCATCGCGGGGGACGGCGCCGCAAAGATCGACTACGCACAGATCTGCGATCCCAACACCCTGGAGGATATCGCCCACATAGGCGGTCCGGCCCTCCTTGCCCTTGCCGTCTGGGTAGGCAAGACCCGGCTGATCGACAATCGCATCCTGCAACCTTCGGGCTAGTCCATGAAAGCGGAGATACTTACAATCGGGGATGAAATCCTCAGCGGCCACATCGTCAACACCAACGCCGCATGGATGGGCCAACAGCTTACCGCTGCGGGCATCGCGGTCGTCCAGACGTCCACGGTCCCGGACGACAGGCAGAGAATCCTCACGTCCGTCGCCGAGGCCATGCGCAGAGCCGACCTCGTGCTCATCACGGGAGGGCTCGGCCCAACCAGGGACGACATCACGAAAAAGGCCCTGTGCGATTTTTTCCGGACGGAGCTCGTGTTCGACCCTGCGGTGTATGAGGACGTGAAGCGGTTCATACAGGTCAGGCGCATCCCCGACAACCCGCTGCAGAAGCTTCAGGCAATGGTGCCGCGCTCCTGCACCGTAATAAGGAATCGTATCGGAACGGCCCCCGGCATGTGGTTTGAAAAAGACGAGACCATCATCGTCTCCATGCCGGGAGTCCCCTCCGAAATGAAGAAGATGATGGGAGAATCCGTTCTCCCGAAGATCCTGTCCCGGTTCTCACCCGGTGCCATCGTTGAGCGGTCTGTCCTGGTCCACGGGATCTCCGAGTCAAACCTCGCTCTCAAGATCGCGCACTGGGAGGCGGCCCTGCCCGAGGGACTCAAACTGGCATCCCTGCCCCACGGCGGGTTCATCCACCTGCGCCTTACCGTCTCCGGCAGGGACGAATCCGCGCTGGCAAGACTCGCCGAGCGCGAACGCGACAAGCTCCTCGAAATCATAAGGGAATACGTATTCGATTTAAGCGACAAATCCCCCGAAGCACTCGTCAGCGATATCCTCCGGGACCGGGGCATCTCGCTTGCCCTGATCGAGTGCGGCTCCGGCGGGACGCTCGTTGCGCGGATCGGCGCGGTTCCCGGCAGCGGGCTCGCGGGAGCGGCTATCGCCTTCACTGGTTCCGCTGCGGCGCACCTTTCGGGAACGGATCCGGCCTCCCTCGAGGTTTGGGGACTGGAAAGCCGAAAAGCCGCCGAGTCCATGGCCGAAAGCCTGCGGACCCGGCTCGGAGCCGATGTCGCCGTTGCCACTTCTGCAGTCTCCTTAACACCCTCCGGCGACCCCGACCCCACCCTGTGGGCGGCGTTCTCATCGTCGTCGCGGTCTTCATCCGCTCCATTCCCGGCCACCCGCTATTGTGCCGACCGAATCATGTTTACGCTTATCAGTTTCTTACGAAATTTATAAAAACTTTCTGATCGTGATAGCTACGGGACTAAATGAAACTCACACGGATTAAGCTTTCAGGCAAATAGCATTCATTTGGCCCAGATTATTTATTATTGATATTCCACCCGCAAAGTATCTTCCATCCTTCTAAACCGAAAAACCCTCACTGCAGTCAGCTTCTCTTACATTTTTACTCTTTCGATAGTATAGTGGTCGCAAAAGGCTTTCAGGATTGTTAATTTTATATGAACTTCAAAGTATGGAGGACGGAATGAAGTCAATTCGCAGCATCATCATTTTAGTCGCTCTTCTCGCGACACTGACGCCGTCAATCGCCTCCGCTTCGATGGACGACGACGTCAATCAGGCAATCACGATTTTTGAGCGATTCAAAGCGATCCCCGAACACTCCATCCCTCCGGCAGTCCTGCGGGACGCCAAGGGATTGGCATTCATATCGGTGATAAAAGCGGGTTTTATCGTTAGCGCCCGCGGCGGAACAGGCGTGGTTGTTGCTCGAACGAAGAAGGGCTGGAGCCCTCCTTCGGCCATCGGAACGGGCGGAGCGGGTTTTGGATTCCAGATTGGCGCGCAGGTTTCCGAGTTCATTTTTGTTCTGAATACCTATGATGCCGTAAAGGCATTTTCGCGAGGCGGCAACGTTCAACTGGGCGCCGATCTCTCCGTGGCGGCAGGTCCGATCGGTCGCACCGCCGAAGCCGGGATAATGCCGAAGGCGGCAGTCTACACTTACAGCCGCAGCCAGGGATTGTTTGCCGGCGTATCGCTCGAGGGCACGGTGATCGGCACTCGCGACGACGCCAATGCCGGGTATTACGGTCGCCGCATCAACCCGCAGGACATTCTCTACGGGAAGGTCAAACCGCCCGCAAGCGCCAAAAGGCTTCAGGCGGCACTCAGAAAATACTAGCATCTCCGATTACTGCAAATCAGCTCTGCGCCGTGTGGGGACGGTTACGGAAGCGCTTTTGCCGGCGCACTCCGGGAACCGTTTCCGCACGGTCGCAGAAATTCCCGCTTTCGGCCTCATGGAGGATCACCCTCCAAAGCGGATCAAGGGATAAATGAAAACAATCCATTTATTCCCGGCCGGGCACGTATTCCGCCGGTAGCTATTTCGCGGGTATGAAAACGCTTTATTCCTATCTTTTTGAACACTCCGCTTAACACACGCTTCCATTTTTCAAACCGTCATCGATATCTCCCGAGGCGAGTATCTATTGGACCAAGGTCCAATTGCCCGCCTCTTGGAGAACTGATAGAGAGAACCCATGTCGGCGAGCTTTTTCGGCCGGTTTCAGGAGGCCGTTAATCGGATTGTAACTGCAGCTCAATGGGAGAAATGGCATGGAAAGAATGGAATGGTACCTGCCGGTGTCACAGGCGGCTGAGATTCTGGGATGTCATAGACGCGAAGTCTACAGGCTGGCCCGAATGGGGCAGCTCTCATTCGTGAAATTGCCCGACAGCGAAATCAAAATTTCCGAACAGTCGATCCTGCATTTCCATGGATCTGCGATAAACGCTTCGCAGGCGGCAGGCGCCGCCGCATGGTAGTCTCGCCGCCCACTGCAGGCCTCTGAATCACATGCGACGACAAACAGAGTGGCACTGCAATGTCTCTAACCAGTATCGTCAAAACGGTTGCTCAAAGGTGGATAGAATGTCTTCTTTTGAGACAAACTCCAGGGGCGGTCAAATCCTGATAATCGTAATAGATGGCGACCCTTCCGTGAGACGCGCTCTCAAAAGGCTCCTCCGCTCCGCAGGATACCAGTCCGCGGTGTACGCATCCGTGAAGGATTTCATGAAAGAGGCTCTTCCCGAGGCATGCCTGCTTATTATGGACAGCCAAGCCTCGGACCCGAATGGTTGCGACCTGCTGAAGGCGCTATCGGCAAAGGGGCTGCCGATAATCTTGACCACGGCCCACGACAGGCAAACGATAAAGGCGCGTGCGATGAGCAGCGGTGCCGTTGCCTTCCTTCAAAAGCCCTTCGAGGACCAAGTCCTTCTGGAAGCCATCCGGGAGGGAATCTCGAAGGCCCTGCCCTATTGACGACCGAAGACAATCTGCCGGCGCAGGATTCAAAACCGCACCGAATTGATCAGAAGCGAAGCAGAGGCTTGATGGCGAATCCGCTGAGGGAATCCTCAACGGCGCGGTTGATCTCGGAAAAGGGATACTCCCGCACCAGCGTGTCGAAAGGAAACTTACCGGCCCCGTATTGCCGGATCATATAAGGAATAAATTCCTGCGGATCGCTGTCGCCTGCAATGCTGTCGAAGACCGTTTGCCCCTCCTGAACGGGGAAATCGTATTCGCTCGCCTCATCAACTGAAACCGCCAGCATCGAGAGCTTGCCTTCGGGCGTCAGGCATTTGAGCGCCTGGCCAAGTATCCGGGATCTTCCCGTAGTCTCGACCATGAGGTCCACCAGTCCGGCCGATTCCCTGATTTGCTCCGAAATGTCATCCGCGCGAGCGTCGATCGTGAGCCACGCCCCCAGTTGCCGGGCGGTTTCGAGCCGCGCCGGCACGATGTCTACAGCAACGATCCGATCCACACCGGCGAGCCGGGCCGCCATCACGGCTCCCATCCCGACTGTCCCCGCGCCGAACACGGCAAGCGTCTGGCCGGGCTCGGGCTTGAGCTCGTTCAAAACGGTGCCCGCTCCCGCCTGCAAGCCGCATCCGAGCGGGGCAAGCATCGCGGGATCGTCCCCCCTCTGGCTGTCCACCACGACCACACTCCGCTCCCGCGCCAACGCCAGGCCGGCAAATGAAGACTGTCCGAAAAAACTCGCAGCCACCGGCTCCCCACTCGCGTCCCACATGGCCGGAGAGGAATAGCGGCTTGATCCGCCAAAGTTAAGAGAGCTAAAGGCCGTACAATGGGCAGGATGTCCCCGCTTGCATTGCGGGCATTTTCCGCAGGAGCTGAAGGAAAGGACAACCGTATCTCCCGGCCGAACCCGCTCGACGCCCGCTCCGACCAGCTCCACCACCCCGGCCCCTTCATGGCCGAACACGGCCGGGAATTCCGATCCGAACAGACCGTCCCGCGCGGCGATATCCGTGTGGCAGACTCCGCAGCCCGCCATTTTCACGAGCACCTCTCCGGGCCGGGGATCATCAAGCCGGACCTCTTCAATAACAAAGGGACCGCCGGGCCTGTGGACCACCGCGGCTCGCGTATGCAGCATGATACGGACCTCCGTTTTTTCGGGACGTCAAGTTGATACCTCTCAGGACACCAAAGAGCGGGGGAATGATTCCCCCGCTCTTTGGTGAGTCTCGGCGCTACGGCTGCCGGCCGTAGCGCCAAAATGAGCCGCGTAGAGACGTGGGAGTGTGATGGGAGCAGCTCCCCACGCTTTTCTAAGGCCCGTGGGGTCCGCGCGCAACACACGAGCGTTTACCAGAGGTCTCGCGCGCGAGGGTGGTCCGATCTGGGCGCGAGAGCGATAGCATCGAATTCGCAGGCGCTGCGGCATATTCCGCAACCGTAACAGCGCACAGGATCGATGAGCGTGGTTCCGTCCGGCCCGGGCCGTATTGCGCCGAAGCGGCACAAGCAACCGCATGCGCCGCAGCCCGAGCAGTTCCGCGCGTCAATTTGCGCCACGTATTCACCCCGGAAGAAAAGGTTAAGACCGTGACTGTGACAAATCAGGGCAAGGCAGTCGCGGCCGTCGCAGTTGCACAGCCCTCCGATGAATGGGGTCTTGAACGTCCACAGCGTGTGGACGAGACCCCGCTTTTCGAACCCTCGCTGCAGCTCGAGGGCCTCGGTAAGGGTCATCCTCTCGAAGAGTTTCTCCTCTGGGCCAGGCTTGAAGGATTCGAGGAAGGCGGCTTTGATGTCGAGAAGCTTTTCCGGATCGATTCCGAGACCGAAGCAGAAACTGTTATCGGTCCTTCCCGTCCGATTTTTGCGGCAGATACACGGAAAGCGCACAATCGATCCGGCAAGGGCAAGCACCCGCTCCACATCCTCAATCGGAACGACCTGACCGAAATGGTCCCGCCTGAAACGTTTTTCGAGAAGCGAAAAAGTCAGGCCGCGAAGCCACGCGGGGGCTCTCGGCACCTTGTCCAGGGAGTCCTCGACCGCACCGTCATCCTCCCGGGCAGTCTTCCGCACGAAGTCCGATATAAACCGGCGCCTCTTCAGGTCGGAGAGGAGATCTTCCGCATAGTTCTCCGCCCTGAGGTACCAGGTTTTTCCCTCACCATGCTGATGGCAGAACTGGCACATTACATAGAATCCTCTACGATATCACTCGCATCCACAAGATCTTTTGCCTTAACTAAAAAAACATAGTAACATAATAACTGTTTTTTGGATTTGAAGGTGTCAAAATCCCCGTTCGGAAATATTTCGAACGGGAGGGGATGGTTCGCCTGAGCGGGTAAATCAACATAACACGGGTTCCGGGCCTCATTGGACTTGCCTTAACGACATTTATCTGCGATTATCCGTCGTCGTGGCATTCCTGAACTTCACTTTGGAGTATTTATTTGACGTTTCCCAAGCTCAAAATCGGAGACATTGTCGCTCAGGTTCCCATCATCCAGGGCGGAATGGGAATCGGGGTATCCCTCTCGGGCCTGGCTTCCTCAGTTGCGAACGTTGGCGGTATCGGGGTCATAGCGACCGCGGGCATTGGCGTTCTTAGCATCGAGCGCGAGTCGGACTATGTTGAGGCCAGCATAAACATCCTGCGCGAAGAGATCAGAAAGGCCAAGAAGGCGTCCAAGGGCATTCTGGGCGTCAACATCATGGTGGCCCTGACGAACTTTGCCGATATGGTCGAAACATCCATCGCCGAAGGCATAGATCTGATTCTATCCGGCGCGGGACTGCCGCTCGATCTGCCCAAGTACCTGAAAGAGGGGGTCAAGACCAAGCTGGTCCCGATAATCTCCTCCGCGAAGGCCGCGCGCATAATCTGCAAAAGGTGGCTCTCCCGTTACAGCAAGCTTCCGGACGCGTTTGTCGTGGAAGGTCCGATGGCCGGAGGGCACCTGGGATTCAGCTCCGCCCAACTCGAAGACCCTGAATACGCCCTTGAGAAGATCATTCCCGAAGTGGTGGAAGCAGTTGAATCCTTCGAACGGGAGCACGGGGTCAAAATCCCCGTCATCGCCGCGGGAGGGGTTTTCACCGGAGCCGATATACGTAAATTCCTCGGGCTCGGAGCCGCAGGCGTACAGATGGGCACCCGTTTTGTCGCGACTCACGAATGCGATGCGGACATAGAGTTCAAACAGGCCTACGTGAAGGCGCAGAAAGACGATCTGATAATCATCGAAAGCCCCGTCGGAATGCCGGGCCGGGCAATAAAAAACGACTTTATAGCGAGAATTCAGGAAGGGTTGAAAAAGCCCTTCAAATGTCCCTACCACTGCATTACATCCTGCAACTGCACGGACAGCCCTTACTGCATCGCAATGGCGCTTACCAATGCCAAACGCGGCAATCTCAAGGGCGGATTCGCTTTTGCGGGAAAGAACGCTTACAGAGTGGACCGCATCATGTCCGTAAAGGAATTGGTCGGCGAACTCGAAGAGCAATACGACCAAGCCGCCGATCAACAACCGGCTCCTCAAAAATAGAATTGCGTCAAGAAAAGAAAACAAAGCCCGGAGGACCTCGATAAGGTCTCCCGGGCTTTTTGTTTGCCGCTATCGCCTGGGGGAATCATTCCCCCGCTCTTTTGTTTGGTGTCCTGTTGAACGCAATTCGCGGTATCGGCACCCCCCCCGCCAATACTCGTCCCGGTCAGGCGTGATGGCCCTCTTTGCCCGTCGCATCAGGCCACGGGGAACCTTCTAGTAGTAGTACGAACCCTTCTTTTTCTTGCGGCTCCTGCCGGTTGCCCATCCGAGAAACCATCCGACGACAAGAATGCCCGCACCTGCCAGGAAAAACTGCATCTGCCTGGAGAATTTCAGGCTTTCGTTCTCCTGAACCAGCGTCTGTATGTTCTCCTGCGCGCTCGCCAGGCTGGTCTTCGCCGAGTCGTATTCCCCCTTGAGCTTTATGTAGTTCGTCGAACTGTTCTTGAGATCCTCGTAGGCGGCATTTAGCTTTGTGAGCTTGTCCGTGAGTTCCTTTTCTTTCTGCAGCAAAGTCGCCTTCTCGCTTTCCGCGGCGGCGACCTGCTCCTTGAGCACGTCGTTTTCGGAACCCAGGACCTTGGCTACCGCGGAATCGGGCGGCCTCGCACCCACGAATTTGGTCTGCACCCAACCGTCCCGCACTTTCCCGTCGGGTTTGGTGTAGCGCACGTGTATCCAGCCGTTCGGGTTAACAAGTTCGACAGTCGACGCGGGAGGGAGCATAAGAAAAGTCTTGCCGGCACTCCCGGGGGTAGCCTGAAGGGGAATTTCCTGCGTGTCCGTAGTATATGCCTGGGTCGCGGAAGCCGAATCCGCACAGCAGAGCAATGCGAGAAAAGCCGCGCAGACAAAACCCGATCTGAATCTTACCATATGTTTTCGCCTCGTAACCTGATAAGAATGTGCAACCTCTTCGGAAGATGAAAGGGCATTATAGTTTCGCAGCATAAGGGGGGCAAGAGAAAAGCCCTCCAACCAGTTTAAGCGCCAAAGGAAAGAGACCCGAGAGCCATGCAAAATCCACCCGAACTGATCGATTCTCACGCACATCTCGATTTCCCTGAATTCATCGATTCGATTCCCGCCACGCTCGACCGTGCCCGCGACTCCGGCGTAAGGACCATCATCACGATCGGAATCGACCTCCCAACCAGCCGGATTGCCGCCGATCTTGCGCAAAGGTACGATTCCATCTACGCCACGGCCGGCATTCACCCTCACGATGCGTTCATTGCCGACGGTCCCGCTCTGAAAGAACTCGAACTCATCGCCCGGGGCGACCGCGTAGTGGGCATAGGAGAAATCGGTCTCGATTATTTCCGGAACCAAAAGCCTCGCATCATCCAGCAGGAATGCCTCAGGCAGCAACTGGCGCTTGCCTGCAGGATCGACAAACCCGCGGTCTTCCATATCCGGGAGGCCTGGGAGGACTTTTTCGGCATAATCCCGGAGTTTGTCTCTTCGTTGCCCCCCTCGGTCATGCACTGCTTTTCGGGCGACTGGGAAATAGCCCGCAAGTGCCTCGATCTGGGCCTCTATCTATCCATACCGGGAGTCGTCACCTTCCCGAAGGCGGATGCGCTGCAGGAAGTCGCATCCCGCGCGCCCCTCGACAGGCTCCTCGTTGAAACCGATGCGCCCTATCTCGCCCCCGTCCCGCACAGGGGCAAGGACAACGAACCGGCCTTTGCGGCCCACACCGCGCGAAAAATCGCCGAACTCAGAGGGATTCCCCTGTCCGAACTGGCCGAAGCCACCACGAGAAACACACGAAGGGTTTTCCGGATAAAAGACGCAGGATGAAAAATCATCCGCAAAAAGGAGCATCGGCAAAACACGGCGCGGGCAAATGTCCCGCCGGAGATAAGCGAAAAACGATCACACCGGCCGGCCTTCCGGCAAAGACGCCCTCAGGCGGCGGCGCCCAAGTTCACCGGGCAGGCACTCCCGGGAAAGAACACTCGCGGGACACCCGCCGCATACTCATCACTGACGCATGCTTCCGGAGAGAAAGTCGAAATTATGCCGTTGCTGGCGCCGCAGAAAATCGGCGATATTTTGAGGATTGAGCAGCCTCTGCTCGATGAAGTATTCACCGATCGGCCGCTGGATTTTCCTCTGCTGCCAGAGCAGCACCCTCAACTGAAAGGGGGTTATGAGCCCATGGTTCAAGAGCAGTTCCCCGATCCGCTCGCCCACCCGTTTGCGCCTCAGGAGAGCGCCTATCTGAAACTCCGTCATCCATCCCCATCGCTGCCCGATTTCACCCAACCTGGGGCGCTGCTTGTTTTGCCATACAAGCGCCTGTATCAAACTACGCCACGGAATTGCCCTGGAAAAGTACAGGAATTCACCAAACCGCAGGTGCCTTCGAGGAACTTCCGTCTGCCAATAGGACTGACCCGAAAAACCGGCGGGCCGCCTCGGCGAGGAAGGCCCGTTTGGCCGCTTATGGAATTCTTGCCTTATCCCGGAAAAGCCGGGGGTTTTTATGAACTTTAGGCTATCCCGCGATTTCAGATAGTTATTCAACAATTCATAGGCATTATTTACCTGGATGAATCGCTCGGCGCACATCTTCTGATACTCAACCCCGCGCGATGCGAATCTGTCGGGGTGAGTCTGCAGCGCCCTTTTCCGGTATGCCCGCTGGATCTCGGGCTGTTCTATCGACAGCAGAATCTCCCTGGAGTTTTCTGCATGAGGAGGAAAAAGAATCTGAAAAGCGGCGAGAATTTCGGATTCAGGCAACAAGGGGTTGTCCATAGATGAAAGCCCTGCTAAAAAAATCACGGCACCATGGTGCTGCACTGTGTTGTAGACAGTGAACCGGTTGATACAATATCGGCAACTCACCCGATTCAATTTAGCACGTGAGAGGCAAAATCTCCATTCCAAATCCCGCCGCTGCCGCCCCCTCCGCGTGAGTTCCGGGACAAACCGGCCCAACTTCTCGATCTTTATAAAAAAGGGCCGATGGGCTATATTCAGCTCCGATCGAACCGGCTGCTGCCGGAGCAACTTTTATGAACCGCCTCGGGATGGCCCCACAAGGAAAACCGATGCTACTTTCCAGAGGAATTCGCGGACTGAAGGGGATCAGAAGATTCGGCGCAATTTCGCGGGTATTGCTGAAACACGGGTTCGGGGATCTCGCCGGAAGGCTTTTCAACGGCAAGGATGTCAGCGCCGGTCTATCTTCCGATAAAGAGTCATTCCTGCTCCATGGATTTCCTTCGGCGCGGCGAATCAGGCTTGTCCTCGAAGAACTGGGGCCGAGCTTTGTCAAACTCGGCCAACTCATGAGCACCCGCGCGGACCTTTTCCCGCCGGAATACATCACGGAATTCAAGAAGCTGCAGGACAGGGTTCCGCCGGTTTCTTTCGCCGGAGTCAAAGCAGTGATCGAACAGGAAATCAACAAGCCACTGGATGCGATTTTTGCCGAGTTCGATGAGACCTGCCTCGCGGCCGCATCGGTAGGCCAGGTCCATAACGCCAGGCTCCATTCCGGTGAGAAGGTGGCGGTCAAGGTCATACGGCCGGGGATAGAACACCGCATCAGAGAGGACCTCCGGTTGATGTACTTTCTCGCCGCAAGGATCGAGCGCTCTCTGGAAATCGGCAAGGTGGTCGGAGCCGTGAACCTCGTGCGGGAGTTCGAGCGCAATATCGTCCGTGAACTCGACATGACCGTCGAAGCCGGGAGCATCGAAAAATTCGCTCAAAACTTCAAAGGCGTCGACGAGATCTATATTCCCAAGGTTTACTGGGATTACACGACCAGATCCGTTCTGGTCATGGAGCACATCGACGGAATCAAAATGGACCAGGTGGAGGAGATCCGCGCCAGGGGAATCGATCCCGGGGCAATCGCCCTCATAGGGCTTCGCTCCTTTTCCCGGCAGCTCATGGAATACGGGTTCTTTCACGCCGATCCCCATCCGGGCAACACCATAGTCATGTTCGACGGGCGGGTCAGCCTCGTCGACTTCGGCATAACGGGTTACCTCGACGAAGAGATGATGCATCAGATAGCCAATCTTTTTCTCGGATACGCCGAACACGACTACGATCTGGTGATGGACGCACTTCTGGATGCCGGGCTCGTCAATGAGGATATGGATCTCCATGCTTTCCGCGGCGACCTCAAAGACGCCAGCGAACCCTTCTACGGCCGCTCCCTGCAGCACATCGAGGCAAAGGATGTTTACGACCAGATGATGCGGCTCGTCCTGAAATATCATATAAGGCTTCCGAGAAATCTGCTCCTGCTTTTCAAAACTTTCATCCAGACGGAGGCCCTGGGAAAAATCCTCGGAAGCGATGCGAGCATCCTGCAGGTAACAAGACCGTTTGCAAGAAAGCTTCTCCAGAAGGGCTACGACACGCGCAGCCTGCGGAAAAATCTTGGCCGCGAAGCCCGCACCCTGGGGGGGTATCTGAAAAACTACCCGAAATACCTTGGCGATATCCTGAGGCAGACGGCGACGGGCAAGCAGCGGCTCGAGTTCCATCATACGGGGTTCGACAAGATGCAGCGGCAGGTGGAACGCGGGGTGAACCGGCTTACGGTCGGGATTGTTATTGCCGCGTCCATCATCGCGGCGGCTATGATCCTGAATTCGAATCAGAAAGTGATCGATTTGAGCATCGGCCTGTTGGGACACCAGACCGTGTCCCTTACCGCGCTTCTCGGCATTGTCGGCTATGTGGTGGCAACGCTTCTCGGAATCTGGCTGATCATATCCATCTTGAGATCTGGAAGACTCTAAGCCCTTCGGAAAGGCAGCCGAAACAGGCTTGGGGTCAGTAACCTTTGACGCAAGAGCAACAGTACCGGAGAAGAATAAAATAATGAAAACGGCACTCCTTCTGATCGACATCCAGAACGACTATTTTCCGGGAGGAAAGATGGAGCTCTCGGGAAGCGTCGAAGCCGGGCGGCGCGCACGGCGGCTGCTCTCCTCTTTTCGCGAAAGGCAAATGCCGGTAATCCATATCAGGCATACTTCCCTTCGTCCGGGAGCCTTCTTTTTCCTGCCCGGGACCGTCGGGGCGGAGATCCATGAAAGCCTCCTCCCCGACCCGGCGGAAATCGTTGTGGACAAAAACTACCCGAACAGCTTCCGGGACACCCCGCTACTCGATCTTCTTTCGAAAAACGACATCGAACACCTCGTCCTCGCGGGCATGATGACCCACATGTGCGTGGACGCAACCGCAAGGGCGGCCTTCGATCTCGGATTCTCAATTACTCTCATACACGACGCCTGCGCCACACGGGATCTTGCATTCGGGAGCGCTTCCGTCCCCGCCGCTCATGTCCATGCGGCGTTCCTGGCGGCGCTCTCCGGAGCGTATGCTCGGGTGGCGAGCACGGAAGACTATATCGCGGGGCTTGAGAAGCCCGCGGATTAAGCCCCGCGCAACTTCGGGGACCGGCCGTTTCCGCTGATGCCCAAGAGCGCCCCGGGACTGGCAACTCGTAAGCATGACGGGAGAGGCGAATCACTTTTCGCTTCCGTTTCTCCGATTAGCCCTTGATTTTTGCCCCCGTTCTTTGTAAAAAGCACTGTTCGTATGCGCCCGTAGCTCAGCTGGATAGAGTGCCGGACTACGAATCCGTAGGTCGCGCGTTCGAATCGCGCCGGGCGTATAGGAAAATCAAGGGGTTAGGTGGTCATCGCCTAATCCCTTTTGTTTTTAGACTTATTTTGTCCCGCCTCTGTCCCGCTTTTTCGCCAATGGCTAAGATGAACTATTTCCTGTCGGTATCACCTCGCCAGTGTGCTTTCCCCTAGGTTGGTTCTATTGCCTGCCTTACAGCAGCCAGGCAGCAATGGCAATGTTGTTTGCCTCGGAAGTGGCTTCCCGTCAAACCAACCGTGCAGTGCAGGTCCACGGAGGCATTGGTTACGTCAGGGGTTCCAAAGTCGAGCGTCTATACAGGGACGGCATAGTCTGGATGAGCTATGACGGTAGCTCGGATATGATGAGGAGGGTCATTGCCGAAGAACTGTTGAGTTAACCTGGAGCTGAGCTTTATGACCTGAGAACCTGCCCGGACGTTTTCCGCGCGGGCAGCCCCGCACCGGGCTATTTCGCGATCGAATCGGGATCAAACAGATCGTCCGCCAGGGGCTGCAGGATCGGTTTTCGGAAGTTCAGGCGGGTTGAACCGGCCTTCGCCAGTTCATCGTTTATTTCGAGGCTGGATATAAACGGGTCCTCCCGTCCATCCCTGCGAACGGTATTATCGTATTCCATCCGGCACGATTTGATCTTCTTTCCGGAAAGCGTGTAGTAGTCGGCCTTTATGCCCACGAGCCTGCTCTTGGAGACCCAGTACATGATGCGGTCGTAGGCACACTGCCTGGACTTCGCCTTCAAAAAGAAAACGTAGCAGGGCTCTCCCGCGATGGTATCCGGAGAAAGGCGGCTCGCCTCATAGTCCGCCGCATAGTTGATTGCCGCTATGTCCGCGTAGACGGCGCTGCCCATGAGCTTCTGGCGGGCGGAAATCGGGACGGCCCGGCTGAGGCCGGGTTTGTGGAACCAGATGCTTCCATTGAGCATCAGGATCTTGCTGTTGCTGAATTTGGGCGGCGAAAGGATCTTGACAAGGACGTCGAAACCACGCGCCATAACCTCGCATTTCAGGTCGATCGTCCGGTCTCCCTCCTGCGTGGTCGAAAACACTTCCCAGGTCACCCCCCCGGCATTGCCCCTGGCTTCATCCGCTTTCCTGAGTATTTCCGAGTCGGTCGGTTCGGAGGCGGCAAAGGCGCCAAGCGAGCATCCAAAAAAGAGGAGGAAAACCGCGATCGATTGAAAAAAAAGCTTCCGGGAAATCATTACTGAATTTCACCTTTTCCGAAACAAGCCGGGCATTCACCTGCCCCGGCCGCCTGCTTATACGCATTTGCGTTCAAGAATGTACCAAAGAACGCTTTTAAAAAGCGCGGGGAACTGCGCCCACACACACCCCCTCGCCGCTACGCGGCTCATTTTGGCGTTGCGGTTGGGGCCGCCAGCCGCCAGCGCCGAGCGCTTGCGGGGGTGCGGGGGAATCATTCCCCGCTCTTTGGTGTCCTGAGAGGTATCAACTGGAACGCAACTCAGTATTACACATACCCCAGGGCGTCCACGATGCTTTTCCCGTACGCAGCCCTCTTCGCGGGAACCGTTGCAGCCAGAGCGGACAGCAGCACCAGCGAAAAGAAGCTTATGACCAAATAACTCGGGACAAGAAAAACTTCCAGCGGTACGCTTCTCGTAATTTGCGGCGGCACCCAGGTAGGCTCCGCGATCCGGATCGCAAGCCATGCGATAAGCGTAACGACCATCCCCAATATGGACCCGGCAGTGCCCATAACCACGCTCTCGATCACGAAAAGCTTCACCACGCCCGAGCGCTTCAAGCCGAGCGCCCTCATGGTCCCGATCTCTCTGGTCCTTTCCAGTATGGACATGCTTATCGTGTTCACCACGCTCATGACGACGATGACAAACACGATTATGAAGACGAAAAGGAATATTACTTCGAACATATCTCTGACCTTACGATAGAAAGACGACATCTCCTCCCAGGTCCTGATTTCCATGTCAAGCCCCGCCCGGTCCAAGGCACCCAGCAGGAAATCCCGCGCACCGTTTGTCATGCCGGTGTCCGAGAGCAAAAGGGAAATACTTCCGACGCTTGTCGTGTCGTATAGATTCTGCGCAAGCCGGAGGTTCATGTAGATCAGCTTATCGTTCAACTCGGCCATCGGAGATTCGAATGTCTGCGCCACATCGATGTCAACGGCGTTGACTAGGCCCTCGACGGTCGGCGACATCAGATTTCCCGTGGACCCGATCCCCATGTCCAGCTTCCTGGCCAACTCGCTGCCGAGACCGACGGCGTTGGGCACATCGTCCTCAAGCTTTTTCCCGTTGAAAAGCTTAAGCCTGGCAAGCATGCCCGTCGCCCTGCGGCGTATGAAATCGAGGTCGGACGGAACTCGCGCATATGCGAAAAAGATGGTCGAGACTTTCCCGTTGCTTACGAGCCCCGTGATTTCGAGCCTCGGAGTGGCCAACACTATTCCGGGGTAGGTTTTACAGATTTCTTTTATGGCATCCAGTTCGTTCTCTTTTATCAGAAACCTGGTCGGATCGAGCTTGCCCTCGTCAAGGTATCCTCTTTTGAAGACGCTCAGGTGCCCGTTCCCGTAGGTATAGATGAACGCATCCTTCAAACTCGTATACATATACTCCGTGAAACCGCCGAATATATTGACGGAGGCAAATCCCAGAGCAATGACAAGGATCGTGTACAGGGACCGGCGTTTGTTTTTAAAAATATTGCGAATGGCTATCTTTACCCATGCCGACATAGCTGAAACGCCGTCTCCGGTTAATTGGACTGCAAACGTTTGTCCTCGACGATGGTCCCGTCCTGCAGCCGAACCTGGCGCTGCACGCGGGCCAAGAGTCTTTGGTCATGGGTCGAAAAGATGAAAGTGGTTCCTTTCATCCTGTTGATTTCTCTCATGAGATCAATGATTTTCCCGGCATTTTCGGAATCCAGGTTTGCGGTCGGCTCATCGGCGATGACCAGAAAAGGATCGGTCACCATCGCCCGGGCGATCGCCACCCTCTGCCTCTGGCCGCCGGAAAGTTTGTCGGGCCTTTGCCCCGCGCAGTCCCCCAGGCCGACCTCCACCATCCATGCGGTCGCTTTTCCCGCGGCATCTCCGGCCGGGACACCCTGTATCTGGAGCGGCAGCATGACGTTTTCCAGGGCCGACAAAACCGGGATCAGATTGAAGTGCTGAAAGACGATGCCAATGGTCTTGTTGCGGAATTCGCTCCTCCGGTCGTCGGAGAGTTCGGTGATTTCCCGTCCCCCGAGATGGATTTCCCCCTCGCTAGCGTCATCTATGAGCCCTATCAGGTTGCACAACGTGGATTTCCCCGAACCCGACGGACCCCAGATTGCGACAAACTCTCCCCTTTCGATCCTCAGATCGACCCCTCGCAAGGCGGATATCCGGTTCTCACCGAGATCGTAATACTTCCACACCCGGTGCAACGCAATGATTGGAGATTGTTCCGAGAAATCAGTCCCATTCATCGGAAAAAGGCCTTTTCCGTTGGCGCCGGGCTTCCGCGAAGGACAAGACCCGGCACGACAGCAACCGTTCCCTTGCGCCGCTGTCCGAAGCATTTTCCATCATTCTCTGGTCTTCGATTGGCAAAGAAAGGGCGTTCCCATTTGTCCGGCTGTGGAGCAGGCCAGCGGTTCCCCGGTGGTGCAATCGGAACCCCGAAGGCCGAAACAGGCCTGTCATCCGCGCACCCGGCACCCTGCCCCGCTAGAAGAACCAGCCCATCCTCAGATTCCGCACAACCATTATTACATCGCCGTCCGGCCCCACCGCTCTGGCGTCCCAGGAAATCCCCTTGTCATCCTGCTCGCGCATGCGAGCCTCGATCGTAACAACTTCACCGCCCGCGCATTTGCGGAGAAACGACACTTCCCCGAGCCGTATCGGAATCATGGACCGCTGCTCGGACTCATCTCTCATTGCGATGTAGAAGGTCACAATCTGCAGGAGGGATTCCAGAAGGTACGGAGAATACTGGTAGTTCGTCTCGCGCGGCGGCTTGAAATCATCGCCCGCGCGGTAAATCATACGGCCCCGCACAGCCCCCGGACCGGTACCGTCCAGAGTGTCTATCACGCAATACCGGTTCTGCATATCGCTGCGGTCCCGATACCATTTTATCACTTCCTCATGATCCACCGGTCTTGTGTCCAGCTCTGCCATTTTGACGGGAAAATCCGGCAGATCCGATTCGGCTTGAAGCTCGGCCCCCAGGAGAATCCGGGCCTTGTATTCCAGGTCCATCCGGTCCAGAGCTCTGCCGGAAGGCGAAATCGCCTTTGCCGAGAGGAACACTTCACATATGACGGCGTCGGCCCCGGTCGAGATGGTATTGCAGTGAACACGCGTGTCTCGACCCACTCCGGCCGGACACTCGATGATATCCAGGAAGCGGACCTCCCTGGCCCCCGTCACCTTCAGGTTCGGATGCAGTATCCGGCAGACTTCCGCGAACAATTCCAGGGCCATGATCGCGGAGACAATCGGATGTTTCATGAATTTAAACGGCTTGTGATCCGGAAGCCATAGATCGAATTCGGTGTTGAAACCCCTTTGCGCGACAAGCTCACCGGATTGCAGGTTCACATTCGAAACCGAGTCGACGAGAGGGAACATCGCGTTATCATAGAACGTGCCGTTCAGGTCCAATCCATTGCGGCTTCCGGCGGCGTCCGTGATCAGGCGCACGTTCCTTACGTTGGGAAGCGTGCGCGCAAAGAGCACCCAGACATCCTCCGGAGGCCCCAGAAAGAGTTCCCGGACCAGCAGGGGCGACAGCTCGTCCGCATGGATGTAGGCGGCCTTCATCAACTTCATGACCGCCCTGATCTCGGGGTTGTCGGCCATCCCGGCGCCTTCGATCGGGGGCAGCATGAATGACTTGAACACGATATTGCCGTGTATCGTCCGGAAATGAGACAGCAGAGCGCTCATAGCGCGGTTGCCGCAAGCGTAATTGGACTGGCCCGGATTGCCCTGAATGCACGCCACGGAGGACAGGCATGCGAAGAACTTCAGGGACCCGTGC
>JAJFVB010000046.1 GCA_021372055.1 Desulfobacteraceae bacterium
GATGATGCGCTATGAGGAGACAACCAACACCTACTATGAAACAATGATGCACCTCGAGGTGGCGGTGTTCTCACGATCCCAAAGATGGAAACCGCTGAAAATGAAGAAACTATGTCAACTTATTTAGACCGTTTACTATAGCAGGTAGGTATTCGTTGCGTCGTGGATTAGATCATCATACGTGTGGAACGTGTCTTCGGGGAAATGAAGGTTAGGTTTCAGGATGTAGGTGGAAGCATCGAACTCCTTCTTGCTGACTTTTTTTAATTCGAAATAATTAAGAAGTTTTATGGCAAACACGAGTTGCAGGAACACCTGATCTATCCGGTCCACCGGGTCCATGGTCATCACACCTCGATTCAGTTGAAACCGCAGGAACCACCTCAACCTCGATTCAATCTTCCCCGTGCGTTCGACCCGGACACGCCTCTTTTTCGGCATGATTTTGCGTATAACAGCAATCTGAAGGCCGGATAATACTATACCGCTACTGGAAACGGGCTTGTGATGCCCTTCAGATCAACGATATGGACCTATATGGGGGGACACGGCACACGTGTCGAGATTTTACCGGCAGTTCATGAGTACGGAAGATGTGCAGCGTCTTACGATGCACTCCGCGAGTAAGGCGGGTCTGCGATATCTCAAGGTCCGGGATGATGAGCTTTTAAAGGGCTATGCCCTGGCGGATTCAAAAGAGGGTACACAGGGACACCGGGGGTACACAAATGGGAAACGGGTTGTCTCGATTAAGCTACGGAAATAATTCGAAAAGGTTGATCGGGACGACTGGATTCGAACCAGCGACCTCTGCGTCCCGAACGCAGCGCTCTACCAGGCTGAGCCACGTCCCGATCTAATCGGTGCCGCTTATGTAGCAAAATTCCCTCACCCTGTCCACCCCTTTCGCACCCAAATTTCGTACAACCCGTCAGCGAATCGAATTCACGCAGGGATTTTAGAATGTCGCGGGGGAGGGCGGAGTTTTATGGGCGAATCCGCACATCGGGAAAGTGCCTGTTGGAATTCGCATTCAACGGCATTGGCGGTAAGCCGGAAGGGCGCGAGTGATCCCGGAACGGACCGGCTCTCAGATCGGGGCGGGCGCAATAAAGTCCCGTATCGGATTTTGCGCTTCTCTATTGCATGGCATCTCTTACGACCTTGTATATGTGGGTGTTGTCGAAAGCCGGACCGCTGAGATCCAGGCTGCCGGGACCCTGGCTCCAGACCATCGGGTCGGAGGCAACGTGCCTGTCGCTAACCCAACCGTCCACTACAACGTTGCCTTTCCGGGGGAGCGTCTTGTATGGTCCGATGATCGCAAACCCGGAAGTGTCGTGATCCGGAGAGATGATCAGAAGAGTCTCTTCTTTACGGATCGGATCGGCCTTGATCCATTCCAGAACGGTCCCGACGGCCTCATCGAAGATCAGGGTCTCCATGATTTGGCTCTGAACGTCTCTTTTGTGGTTGGACTTGTCGATCAACGACCCCTCGATCATGAGAAAAAAGCCGTCCGGATCCTTCTGGAGTACCCGAAGGGCGCTCGCGGTCATCTCGGACAGGCTCGGTTCAAATTCGGCATGCTGCCTGTCAACCGCGAAGTCCAGGTCGGAGTCGGCAAAAAGTCCGAGGATTTTGGTCTTGCCCGCGCTTACCGCCTTCTCCAGCTCCGCTCTGTCTGCGACATGGGCATAACCTTTCGAGATCGCCAGGGAGAGGAAGTCACCATAGGCCCCGCACTGATCGGGAAGCTCGGATTGAAATTTCGAACCGCCCCCCCCGAGCAGGACATCCACGCCGGTGACGGAGACATACTGGCGCGCGATCTCTTTAGGGCATTTGCGGGTGGGAACGTGGGCCCCGAAAGCGGCCGGTGTTGCGTCCGTGATTTCTGAATTTGTGATCAGGCCCGTCGACTTGCCCTTCTTCCCGGCAATCTCGAGGAGGCTGTCTTTGTGACGGCCGCTGGGCGCATGAAAGCAGATTTCCCTGTTTCGGAATTTCTCTCCGCACGCCCATGCCGAGGCTGCGGCGGCGGAATCCGTTATCATGCTGTCAGCAGAGTGATTTCTCTGATATCCGATGGTCCGCAGTTCCATATTGAGGGGAGGGCCGTCGAGTCCATTTTTGAAAATGCGCGCAGCCGTCACGTTGGCTTGCCCCAGCCCATCGGGGACCATGAAGATGACGTTTCGGGCCTTTCGCGGTGGCGCAGTCCCGGAATCATCTCCAAACGCGCCGGGCGCCTGAAATGAAAGCAGAAATCCTGCAAGGACGATAAGAAAAGCTCTCTTTTGAAAAGTCTTCACCGTATTTTCTCCGCTTGAGCTCTCAAGATGTGGGGCGCACGGTCGAAGGATTATTTCTCTTTTGTGAAGATTTTGCACTCGCAAAGTGCGCAAAATCCTCGACGCCGACGGCTTCCGGTCTGTCCGGCGGCCGCAGCCATTACATTTTTGAACGGCGTTTTTCGATATACTCTTGAATGTAAATCCGTATTGGCCGCAATTCGTTCATCTTGGCATGGCTCCATTCCGGACAGATGCTTGTTCAACAGGCAAAGGAGGTACGATCTGACATTCTGCCGGTCGTTTCAGCCCATATCTGTTATCATTATAAGATTGCCTGTACGAAGACGGAGGGATTCCCTCCAATCGAATAAGAACTGAAGAGGACATTGAACGAATGTCGCTTATTGGAATGCGTGATGTCTGCGTCGCCTTTGGAGGGGCTCCACTGCTCGATCATGTCAGCCTGCATATCGAGGCCAGGGAGCGCGTCTGTTTGCTGGGACGCAACGGAGCAGGCAAGTCAACTCTGATGCGCCTTTTACACGGGGATCTCCAACCGGATGAGGGGGAGATTGTCTATCGCCAGGGGGTGCGGGTCTCTTATCTGCCGCAGGAAGTGCCCCGGGAGATAGTCGGGTCGGTTCGAGACGTGGTGGCAGCCGGGCTGAGCGATTCCGAGCAAGGGGCAATTTCTGCCGGAAGCATGCTCAACAGGGTGGAAAAAACGATTTCCCGAATGGACCTCAACCCCGAAGAGCATTTCGAAACCTTGTCGGCGGGGATGAAACGGCGCGTTCTGCTTGCTCGCGGACTCGTGAGCGAACCTGATGTCCTGCTGCTGGACGAACCCACCAACCACCTCGATATTGAGGCTATCACCTGGATGGAGGAATTCCTGCAGCGCCATGAGGGGACCATTCTCTTTGTGACCCACGACCGGATGTTTCTCCAAAAACTGGCCACGCGCACAATCGAACTGGACAGGGGCCGTTTGATCGATTGGTCGTGCGACTACGAGACTTTCCAAAAAAGGAAGGCCGCCGTGCTGGAAGAGGAGGCGGGGCATTGGGAGGAGTTCGACAAGAAACTCGCGCGCGAGGAGACCTGGGTCCGGCAGGGCATCAAGGCAAGGAGGACACGCAATGAAGGCAGGGTCCGGGAACTCGAGAAGATGCGCAATGAAAGACGCGCGCGTCGGGAGGTCGCCGGGTCCGTCCGGTTGAGGGCGCAGGAGGCGGCCAGATCGGGTAAGCTGGTGATCGAGGCGGAGAATGTGAGCTTTGCCTACGGGGACCGGGAGCAGGTGATCAAGGATTTTTCGACCCTCATCATGCGCCGGGACAAGACGGGCATCATCGGTCCGAACGGCAGCGGGAAGACCACCCTCCTCCGTCTTCTCCTGGGGGATCTGGAGCCTTTCGGCGGAAGCGTCAGGCATGGGGTCAAGCTTGAGATCGCCTACTTCGACCAGCTTCGGGGGCAACTGGATGAGGAAAGGACCGTCGCCGAAAACGTGGGGGACGGAAACGATACTGTCCTGTCCGATGGAAAGCCGCGTCACATCATGGGCTATCTGCAGGATTTCCTGTTTTCCCCGGAGCGTGCGAGGTCTCCCGTTCGCGTGCTCTCGGGCGGTGAACGCAACAGGCTGCTGCTCGCGCGGCTGTTTGCCCGGCCATGCAATCTGCTCGTCATGGACGAACCGACGAACGATCTGGACGTGGAGACCATGGAACTGCTGGAGGATCTGCTCGTGCGGTTTCAGGGCACCCTGCTGCTCGTGAGCCACGACCGGACATTCCTCAACAATGTCGTGACGAGTACCCTGGTGCTGGAAGGAGAGGGGCGTGTCGGCGAATATGCGGGGGGGTATGACGACTGGCTATACCAGCGAAGCGCGCAGAAGAGGGCGAATCCCCCGGAAAAACCGATCCGGCGGGAAAAACCGCGGCCAAAGCGCGATCCCTCGGAGACCTTCAGCTACAAGGAGCAGAGGGAATTGGAGAGTCTGCCGCACACCATCGAGCGTCTGGAAGAGGAGCAGAGCGCGCTCTATCGAACTCTTTCCGATCCGGCTTTCTATCAGCGGCCCGACGGTGGGGAGATCGCGGGGACAAGAGAACGGCTGAAGGAGATCGAGGATGAGCTCGAGAAGGCATACGAACGCTGGGATGCATTGGATACCAAGGCGAGAAGCATTCAGGGTGCAAAAAGAGGCGATGCTCCCGCCTGATTGACGTTGAATTTACGGCCGTTTTGCGGTTCAGGACCGGAATCGGCCGCGCTGCGACGGCGCGCTGTGTCCATGAGGGAGGGGACTCCCATTTTGAATGCGGCTTTGCATCAAGTGGGATGTATGGGTTCGTTGGGAGGAGTAAATCTCTTCCTCGCCTCCACGGCGGGCCACCTCGCAAATGCGACGTAATAGAGAATTATCAGGTTCAGAACCGGGACCAGAAGGCACAGGCTCAGCGGTCCCGGAAGACCTGTCCTCCGGATGATGATCCAGAACGGCAGCAGGGCCAGGACGCCCGTTGCCAGAATCAGCAAAAGTTCCGTAGCGCTCAGTCCTTGCACGATGCTCCTTTCTATCGGGGGGATGTCACCGTTTCGGTTTCGTCGATGGCGAACTGCTCTCCCCGCAGGTCGTCCTTCCATACCTCGACAGCGTTGCTGATCCTCTCGCGGAAGAGCCTCTCCTCTGCGCGCATGGCCTTCCGCTGCAGATACAGGATGGGCCAGAAAAGCGGAACCAGCATGAACAAGACCTGAACGATCCACGCTGCCTTGTAGCTATCCCTTACCGCCCTGTACTCGGAAATGGCGTTCTTGATATAGAGGACCTTCGCCTTGCGCATTTCCTCGGGGGCCAGTCCGCTCAGGCCGGCAACGAATGTCTGCAACTGGTTCTGAGAGAGCGTGTCGAGAAGTCTGGACATGAGTGCCTCGTTGTCCCGGATCAAAAAAAGTTGTCGGAGATGACGATGGGATTGCCGAGTTGGAAATGTGAATTCCGCTTTAACCCGAGCTCCGCAAACGTGTAAACGAGCGTATGCCGCCGGGGCATGGCTTTGCATTCATCCCGGCGTATCCTCTTAAAGGTCAGGATATTGGATTCCAGGGCGGCGTTGTAGTAACTCTTGTCCGTACAGCCCGTGGAAGATACGTCTATCGAAACAGTTCCGGCCTCGGAATTTATCGATATGCCGAAAAGAACGTCCTCCATCGCGGCATGCGACATACATATCCATGCAATCAGGAGAAAAAACAACAGGAAAACAAAGAGTTTCTTCATATGCGCCTCTCATTTCGCGGACAGGGTGACCCTCCCGTCTTGCAGCAGGTGGTATGTTTTTTGATGTTCCCGCTCTTGTTTTCCGCCTCCGCGATAAGGGCGGCCTCCTGAAGGGCTGCAAACGAGGACTGTGCGTGGGCAAAGCTATCAGTCTCTTCGCGGTACGGCTTCCGGGGGGTATCCGCAACAGCAGCCCGCTGATACTCGAGCCGGGAAAATTCGAACCGATCTCTCTTAACGGGTCGAATGAATATAGCAGAAAGCCGTCCATGTATATCCATCCGAAAGAGTCTCCGAAACGAATTTCTTCCGCATGCCCGAACCCGTTGCGCCCTCGTCAATTCTCTTTGACAAGGGAGTGCGGAAAATGTTCCCGTAATCTTTCCGCGAAAAAACAATTTACCCCCTCCCGCCGCCACACCGGAGCGCGCCTTTGTTTTTGCCTTTACGGAGAATTCAGTTTAAATGCTAAGAGGTGATTTTCCGTGAAAATTTGTCCGGAGAATTGAGGCTTTCGGGTTCCGTTCGGACAATCATTGGACAGGGAGGCATTCCAGTGTTGGTTAAGGAAATCGGAGAGTTCGGGCTTATCGACCGCATCGCTCGTCTGCTTCCGTCCCTCGCGCCGGACGTCGTTACCGGAATCGGGGACGATGTGGCCGTTCTGCGGACTTCCGGCCCGGCATATCTCCTGGCCACCTGCGATATTCAGGTGGAAGGGATTCATTTCATCCGGAATGCCATCACCCCGTATCAGCTCGGGAAAAAAGCCATTGCGATAAACATCAGCGATATCGCGGCAATGGGGGGGCAGGCCTGCTGGATCCTTGTTTCCCTGGCAATCCCCGGGGACACGGAGGTCGCTTTCATTGAGGAACTCTACACGGGCATGCGGGAGCAGGCCGGGCTTGCGGGCGCTGCCATCGTGGGCGGCAATGTCAGCCGCATGGAAAGCTGCATGGCGATCGACGTTACCGTCCTGGGCCAGATTGCCCCGGAGCATCTCGTTGTTCGAAGCACGGCCCGGGTCGGCGATTCGATCCTCGTGACCGGCTTTCCCGGGCAGTCTCGGGCGGGATTGGAACTGATCCGCCGTCCCGAAATCAAGATTGACGAGGAAGTCCGTCGCACGCTCCTGGCGAGACATCTCACTCCTCAACCCCGGTTGCGCGATGGGCAGTTGCTCGCCCGCTCTGGGCTGGTCCATGCGATGATAGACGTGAGCGACGGACTGCTGGCTGACCTGGGGCATATCTGCGAAGCGAGCGGAACGGGAGCGCAAGTCGGGGCCGATCAACTTCCACGGGGCGAAGGCGTCGACGAAACGGCAGGATGTGCCGGGGCCGATGCTCTGTCCTGGATAACCTCCGGCGGTGAGGACTACGAGCTCCTTTTTACCGCCGCCCCCGAGTCCGTGCCCGAGCTGAGGGAAATGCTGCTCCGGGAGACCGGCACTTCGTGCAGCGAAATAGGGAAGATAACCGGTGCCGGGGGAGCCGTTCGGCTCGTGCTGGCCGATGGGAAAGATGCCCCGGTTTCATCCGGCAGCGGCTGGGACCATTTTGCAGGAAAGGACTAGAAGGGAAGCGATGAAAATTCCCAGGGCACTTACGATTGCGGGATCGGACTCCGGCGGGGGAGCGGGAATTCAGGCGGACATCAAGACTTTCTCCGCGCTCGGCGTTTTCGGAATGAGCGCCATAGCCGCCCTCACCTCGCAAAATACGGTCGCGGTTAACGGCATTGTGGAAATAGATCCCGAATTCGTATCTTCGCAAATCCGGTCGGTTGTCCTGGACATAGGGGTCGACGCGGTCAAAACGGGGATGCTCTCGAACGCGGGGATCATCTCGCGCGTTGCGGCCGACCTCCGGGAACTCAAGTTGGAAACAGTCGTCGTGGATCCCGTTATGGTCGCCAAAAGCGGCGACCGGCTGCTCAAAACCGAAGCCGTAACGGCGTACAAGACCGAGCTATTTCCGCTCGCGCTGGTCATTACGCCGAACCTGCACGAGGCCGAAGCCCTTACGGGCATCAAGGTCGAAACCCCGGACCAGATGCGGACGGCCTGCCGGATGCTCAAGGAATTCGGCTCCCGGTACGTCGTGCTGAAGGGCGGGCACCTCCCCGGAAACCCGATGGACCTGCTCTACGACGGCAGGGATTTTCAGGAATATGTGACGGAACGCTTCGATACGCCCCATACCCACGGAACGGGGTGCACCTTCGCCTCCGCGATAGCATCGTTTCTCGCGCGCGGTTTTCCCGTGAACGAAGCGGTGGGCAACGCCAAAAAATACATCACGGGAGCCATTGCCAAAGGACTGCCCCTCGGACGCGGGCATGGCCCCGTGCACCATTTCCACGAGATGTACACCTTCGAGTAAACCGAAAGCGGAAAAGCGGGAAAGCTGGAAAAGCGCGGGGAGCGCGCCCCCCGCACCCCCACGCCGCTGCGCGGCTCATTTGGCGCTACGGCGCGGGCCTTTGGCCACGCGCCGTAGCGCCGAGCGCTCATCGGCACGCGTATCCGCGTGCCGATGAATCCCGGGGGGCGCGGGGGAATCTTTCCCCCGCTCTTTTGTCTTTGCTTTTGTCTGTCTGTTTCTTTCTTTCTTTTT
>JAJFVB010000048.1 GCA_021372055.1 Desulfobacteraceae bacterium
GATCCTGCACAGCCGATTCCTGGACCTGTTCGAAATCGCCGAAGCACAGGCCGATGCGTTCCGGACGGACGATACGGCTCTGCTCAGGGTTGCGTTCGACTGGATGAAGTTCTCGCTCCTGGGCGAGCCGTCACTCAAGAGACGCCAGAGCGCGGACTGATCCCCGCTGGACGGCAAACCTTCACGAAGAGCGGAGGGACTGTGTTCCCCGCTCTCTTTTTTTTTCAGGTTTGGGCAAAGCGCTGGTATAAGTGAAGAGATACGTGATACCAATGAGTGTTCAAGATGATACCAAGCTTTCAAAACGTGGGGAGCCTGCTCCCCGCACCCCACACGCAACTGCGCTGCTCATTCCGGCGCTTGCGGCGGGCCGCGCATGCGCGTGAGGCCGAACCTGGGGGGCGCGGGGGAAATCATTTCCCCGCTCTTTTCCATTAGTTCTATCCTGAACACAAGTTAGTATGAAGAGGACGCTCTCTTTCACGCAGGCTGAGACAGGATATCGCCGGTTCCCTTTCAGGACTCACGTTGTAAACAGGAACCCGGCTTCTTACATTCATATTGCATCTCCGGTAGACTCTCTTGCAATTTCCTTGTTCGCCGTGTGGTGTATTTCAAATCGACGGGACTCCTGTTGTGCGAAGGTATATTTTTGTCCTTGCCATTACGTTATTGCCCATTTTCCTCCTGACCCCGCTTGCCTGCGCGGGAAACAAAGCCGCGAACAAGGAGACCCTGCAGTCCGGGGAACTGCTGCTGACCGCCACCGAAGGGCCCGGAAACGGCGAGTATGTCCTGCGGTTCACCAAGGGGGAGAACCTCATTTTCAAAGGGGAATGCGCGTTCAAGGTGCGCGGTCCGAAGATCCTGACGGACACGCCCCGGCCGTCCTGCCGGTCGCTGCTCGCCTATTGTTACTCGGGTGGCGCTCATTGCTGCATGACCCTTCTTATCGCCACCGACTGTGGAGAAACAACGTCTCTCAATGCGGTGGACCTCGCCCACGGCGACTTGGAAGCCAGCCTGGTGAATCTCTCCGGCACATCCAGGCAGATCAAGGTCCTCGATTGGCAATTCGCCTACTATGGTCCCGACGGGGCCGACGTCCAGCTTTCGTTTGCGGATTCGCCCGGCATGACGAGGCTGCTTGTCTACGACAACGGCCGGTGGAGGGCAGACCGCCTCGGAGAATTCGGCAGCTTCTATTCCGGCCTGTTGCGGGAGAGCATGCGTTCGTTCAAGGCCCTGCGGAGAAAACCCGATCCGGAAAGGGTTGCGGGCAAGGCCATCAAGACGGCCTATTACTCGCTTATGTCCGGGAAGTCGCCGGAAGAGACGGCGGCGATTCTTAACCGCCTGCTCCTGGATGCCTGGAAGCCCGAATCGGAGAGAATTCTGAAAGACATTGTCGCGGCGGTTGCGGCATTCGATCCCGTGGAGGTAATCCGGTAATTCTTTTTTGCATGTTCCCCCGCGTGTTTGCCGAATTCCTTCGCCCCTTTTCTTGAACAAATATCCCAATCCGATTAGAATGCTTCCCCGGGCCGCATCGAATCACCCGTTAAAATGCGACTGGCTCAAAAATTGCGAGCTCTCGATGGGAACCCGGGAAGAGCCATATAGACCGATATGAAGACTTTCGAAACCGACGCAATTGTCCTGACGACTCGCGATCATGGCGAATCCGACCGCCTCATCGCTTTTCACTCCGCCAGTCGGGGAAAGTTGCGTGGAATAGCAAAAGGAGCCAGGAAGAGCAAGAAACGGTTTGTCAACGCCTTTGAACCGTGCAGCCTCGTCGAACTCACCTGCAAAGAGAGGAATTCCTGGGTCTGGATAGAAACGTGCAAGCTTGTGGAACCCTACATCCCCATGCGGGCCGATATTGAAAAGTGGGCCTGCGCCGCCCTGTTCTCCGAGATAGTCCTGGAGATGGTCCCCGAAGGCGAACCACAACCCGAGCTTTTCCTTCTCCACAAGGAAACCCTGAACTCTTTAGAGCGGGACAAAGACCCGCAGAATGTGATATTAATGGCTTTATTGCGATTTCAATCCCTTATGGGCTATATGCCGGCTTTGGAGGGGTGCGCGATTTGCCGGCGCAAGCTTGGTGAGGCCAGGAAGTGGTACTGGCAGGCGGGTCAGGGAAGGCTGGTATGTCCCGACCATTTCTCTCCCAACGAGCGGTACACCACTCTGGATCCCGGTTCTCTGGCCCTCATACACTACTCCAGGTCGATAGCGCTCGAAAAGATATGGCGTCTGCGCGTAAACCAGGCGATGAAGATGCCTCTGCTGAGGGGGCTTGTCGACTGGTTCCGCTGCCAAACAGGGAAAGAGGTCAAGAGCATGCGAGTGCTTGAACAGATTCTGCCGTCCAGGGCGGAAAAGATTTCCACGGGACGGGGCAAAGCGGGCGGTGAAACATCCGCCGGCCCGGATTGCCCGGGAAACTGGGAATCGGATCTTCTCAGGAACTAGGGAGCGGAAATGGAATGGATCTCGCAGTTTGACTCTATCGCGCGCAATTCACCGGCCCTGGCGCTTCTCCTCTCCTTCGCCGGAGGCGTTCTGGCCAGTTTCACACCCTGTACATATCCGATGATGCCCATCACCGTCGCGTTCATCGGCGGAAAAGCCAACGGGAGCAGGCGCAAGGGGTTTTTGCTTTCGGTATTCTACGTCTTCGGGATGGCTGTCGTATACTCGTCCCTGGGCATTTTTGCGGCGCTCACGGGGCAGCTGTTCGGCTCGCTGACCGCGAGCCCGTGGGCTTACATGATCGTCGGCAACATCTGCCTTTTCTTTGGCCTGGTGATGCTCGAAGCCGTTCCGCTTTCCCCGCCCGGATTCCTGAACAAATGGAAGCTGACCGGCTTTTCCGGCCACGACGTATTCACGAGCATCTTCCTCGGCGGCGCATCGGCGCTCGTCGTGAGCACCTGCACAACCCCCATCCTCGGCGTGCTCCTGACCTTTGTCGCCACCAAGCATCAGGTGGCGTGGGGCATAGGAATGCTCTTCGCTTTTTCATTCGGACTGGGTACATTGGTTATCATCGTGGGCACATTCACGGGGCTTCTGACATCTCTTCCCAGGTCCGGGATATGGATGCTCCGGGTGCAGCGCGTTTTCGGCGTGCTTATGATACTGGCGGCGGAATACTTTTTGATCAAGACTGGAGAATTCTTCATATGACAATATCGACGATCTGCAGGCGCTCGGCTTTTCCGGCTTTTTTCGCCATTGTACTGAGCATCCTCTCACTGGCGCCCCCGGCCGCATCCGCAGCCGCGCCCCAGGACGCATCCGCAGCCGCGCCCCAGGACGGCAAAGCCGCTCCGGACCTGGAACTGCAGGACCTCACCGGCAATAAGGTGGCCCTCGGGAGCTATAAGGGGAAAACCCCGGTCATGCTCTATTTCTGGGCAACATGGTGCCCCTACTGCCTTTCCGCCCGGCCGGGAGTGGTCAAGCTTAGAAACGAGATCCCCAAGAGCAGCCTCGAGATTCTGGCCGTCAACGTCGGCGGAGGAGACTCGCTCGCCAAGGTCAAACGCTTCGAAGAAGCGCACCCGGCCCCCTTTAAGGTTCTCTTCGACGCCGAGGGCAAGGCCGTGCGCGCGTTTGCCGTCCAGGGCATACCACTGTTCGTAATCATCGACAAGAACGGAAATATCGTGTACCGGGCCAACGAATTGCCGGCCGATCCCATGAAGCATCTCAAGCAGTAGCCGACCGAGGAAGAATCGCAGATGAAGGACGTTCTGACTGTCATTATGGCCGGAGGCAAGGGCACACGGCTCATGCCTCTTACCCAGGACCGGTCCAAACCGGCCGTCCCGTTCGGGGGCATATACAGACTGATCGACATCCCCCTGAGCAACTGCATCAATTCCCAGCTCTACAAGATTCTGATTTTTCCTCAATACAAGTCCCAGTCTCTGGTAGACCACATCGAGGAGGGCTGGAACATTTTCTCCGGCGACCTGGGTCACTACCTGCGCATCGCCGCACCCCAGCAGCGCATGGGAACCGAATGGTACCGGGGAACAGCCGACTGCGTCCGTCAGAATCTCTACCTCATTGAGCGCGAAAAGCCGCGCTACGTCCTGATCCTCTCCGGCGATCACGTCTACAAGATGGACTACGGCGCATTCCGCACATACCACGAGAAGGTGGGCGCCGATGTCACGGTGGGGCTGCTCGAGGTCGAACGATCCCAGGGGCAGGAGTTCGGAATCGCCGAGGTGGACAACGATTTCCGCATTCGCGCGTGGGCGGAAAAGCCCCAGGACCCGAAGCCCATCCCCGACGATCCCGAAAAATGCCTCGCGTCCATGGGGATTTATCTTTTCAGGACCGACCTGCTGCTGGACTTGCTGCACAAAACGGAAGACGACGATTTCGGGAGAGATATCATCCCGAAGATCATCGATACCCACAAGATCTTCGCCTATCCGTATAGAAGGCTGAACCGCATAAGCGATTACGTCCACCAGGTCGACCCCGACGGAGCAAGGCGCAGCATGGTTGTGGAGAAAACGCGCGATTCCCAGTACTGGCGCGACGTCGGGACGCTCGATGCATACTGGAACGCCAATATGGACCTCACGGGCATAGATCCCTTTTTCAACCTCTACGGAACCCTGTGGCCCATAAGGACCCTGCAGCGACAGTACCCGCCGGCCAAATTCGTCTTCAACCAGCCGGACCACAAGGACGCGCGCACGGGAACCGCTGTCGATTCCATCGTTTCCCACGGCTGCATCATAAGCGGGGGAACCGTGAGAAGCTCGGTCGTTTCCTACAACGTGACGGTGAGAAGCTGGGCCGAAGTCGATGAATCGGTCATCATGGACAATGTCGAAGTCGGACGCCACTGCCGGATAAAAAAGGCCATTATAGACAAGCACAACATCATCCCGCCCGACACCGAGATCGGGATCAATCCGCTCGCGGACCGCGAACGGTTCCCCGTGACTCCCCGCGGAATAGTCGTCGTCCCGAAAGGCTATTTCAAGCCGCAATAGCGCGGGGAATGATTCCCCCGCGCTTTGGTGTCCCGAGAGGTACCAACTTGAACGCATTTGGTATGAGCGGATTTTTCCGCTAAGCGCGGCGATCCTGCCCGGGGGGAGTGATGTGGGCAAATCTCTCGATCAACTCGGGCTCCCTGCCGATAAACGCCTCGATCTCGCCCTGGGGCAAGGCGGGACTGAACAGGTACCCCTGCACCTCGTCGCAGCGCTGCTTGCGCAAAAAAGCGAGTTGTTCTTCCGTTTCGACCCCCTCGGCGATCACCTTGAGATTGATGCTGTGCGCCATGGCGATTATGGCCGCGGCAATGGCCGCGTTGTCCTGGTCTTCCGGAATGTTTTGGATAAAGGACCGGTCGATCTTCAGGATATCGAGAGGAAACCGCTTCAGGTAGGCAAGCGAGGAGTATCCGGTTCCGAAGTCGTCGATTGCGACGCGCAGGCCCATGGCCTTGAGTTCATGAAGGATCTTGGAGGATTCTTCCATGTTCTTCATGATGGCGCTCTCGGTGAGTTCCAGTTCCAGGCAGGACGGGTCGAGCCCGGAGACCTTCAGGGCCTTGGTTACGGTTTTGACGAGACTCTGCGGCCGGAACTGCAGACTGGAGATATTGACCGCAACCCGTTTGCCGGGGTACCCCATATTTTGGAGCGCCTTGTTGTAAACACAGGCCGCGCAAAGAACCCATTCGCCGATTGAGACTATGAGGCCGGTCTCTTCGGCGAGGGGGATAAAGTCGCCCGGAGGCACCAGGCCGAGTTCGGGGTGCTTCCAGCGCAAAAGGGCCTCCATGCCCACGATCCTGCCTGAGCGAATATCCACCTGCGGCTGATAGTGAACGGCAAATTCCTCGCGGTCGAGCGCCTTCCTGAGACTGTTTTCCAGAGCAAGCCTTTTGAACGAGGAGGCGTTCATCGATTCGGAGTAGAACTGGAAGGTGTTGCGCCCCTGCTCCTTGGCGCTGTACATGGCGGCATCCGCGTTTTTCAGCAGGACGTCGGGGTCGTCGCCGTCGAGAGGGTATACGGTGATCCCGATGCTTCCGGTAATGAATATCTCGTGGCCGGCAATGGTAAAGGGCCGAGCTATGGCGTCCAGTATGCGCTTTGCCACCCTCGCGGTGTCCTGGACCTGCTTTATTTCGGGCAGGAGGATCGTAAACTCGTCTCCACCCAACCGTGACACGGGATTAGGCTGCCCGCTGATATGCCTTGCCGCCTTGTCGCTTTTTCGCACGCATTCCTGAATCCGCTCGCCCACACCCTGAAGCAGAAGGTCCCCAATCTGATAGCCGAGGGTGTCGTTTATCCGCTTGAACCGGTCCAGATCCAGGAAGATCGTTGCGACGTACCGCCCGTAGCGCTGAGCCTGCGCCACGGCCTGAGCGAGATGGTCCTTGAAGGAATGCCGGTTCAGCAGGCCGGTCAGGGTGTCATGGTAGGCAAGTCTTATGACGCGCTCTTCGGTCCGCTTTCTTTCGGTTATGTCCCGGACGATTGCAAGCGCTTCGTCCTTACCGCAGGTGACGATTCTCCATTCGTAATAGTTGTCGCCGTCTTCAAGGGGAATACGCTGTTCGAAAAACTGCATTTCCGCAGTGGAGAGGGCACGGGCGAGATGCTCCGTTACCGGGGATGCCATATCCCTGGGATACACCTCTTCGATCCGCTTGGAAACCCAGCTGCTGGAAGAGAAGACCCGGTCGAATCCGTTCGGCTCCCGCATTTCGAGGATCGTCCCCTCCTTGTCGATCCGCAGCAGCAGATCAGGCAAAGCATTTATCAGGGCGCGGTTTTTCAGCTCGCTTCTTCGCAGATCGTCGCTGATCCTGCTCGCCCGCCATATGTAGCGCAAACGATAGCGCAGTATCGCCCAGTTGATCGGCTTTGTGATGAAATCCGTGGCCCCGGCGCCGTAGCCTCGGTTAATCGATTCAATATCGTCCAGTCCCGTCATCATAAGGACCGGAATGTGCCGTCCATTCAGTGACTTACGAATTTCACGGCACACCGCGAACCCGTCCATCTTCGGCATGACGACGTCGAGGAGGATCATGTCCGGCCTGAAGTGGTCGAACGCCCACAGCGCCTCGACTCCATCGGAAGCCTGTTCCACGCTGAACCCGGTCTCTTCCAGCAGAGCGCAGGCGACCATCCGCGCCGTCCGGTCATCGTCTATGACCAGGGCGATCGGGCGCTCTTCCGGAATTACGGCATCATC
>JAJFVB010000077.1 GCA_021372055.1 Desulfobacteraceae bacterium
GAAAAGACGCCAGGCCCCCATCAGCTTCATCCTGACGACCTCGGAAAAGTCCTCGACGGCCATGTTGCAAATGAGGTTATCCCGCAGGATGCCGGCCCCGTGAAAAATGCCCGTGATTGGACCGAATCTCTCCCGAACCGAGCGCACGAGCGACACGACGCTTTCCGCGTCGCTCACGTCGCACGGAAAGTACTCGGCTTCAATCCCCGCATCTCGCAGGCTCTTGAGCACCCTGACGGCATCACGGGACTTCTTCGTCCCCGGATCCGCAGCGTCCTCGGGCCGGGGGCCGTCCGGGTTGGAATGGAGAGGAGTGCGCGCCGCAAAAGCCACCTTGCAGCCATACGGGATAAAGCCTTTTGCGAGATAGGGCATGATTCCCGAACAGCCGCCGGTGAAAAGGACCACGTCATCTCGCCCGAGCTTCAGGCTGCGTTCCTCACCGAAAACAATGGGGGAGGCTTCTCCCGAGAAGGTAAGAGTCCGGCCGGATTGGAGCGCCGTCTCAGTCCAGCTTGCGCCCTTGTCCAGAGACGACCGGATCGCCTCGCGCACGCCGGCCTCTCCTCCCAGGCGGACCGTACGGAAAAGGACGTTCGGATACTCGTGGGCCGCGCTCAGAAAGACTCCGAGCAAGCCCTGCGAGAGCAAGCGCGCAAATCCGGAGCGTTCATCCGAGTTGTCGAGAAGAATCGCAAACTTCTTGCCGGGAGAATCGAGAAATACCTTGAACTTCGAGAAAAATCCGTCCAGCAGGACACAAACGTCCTCCATGGAACGAATTCCGGCCTCGACCGAATTGTCCAGGACAACGGCAAGCCCGGCCGGCGATTCCGTCCCCCGCATGGCCTCGGCCGCAAGGCCGGATGAATCGGCGGATCTCGGATCGAAAGTCGTCCTTGCCGCATCGCCGCCCTCTTCCGGAAAACTCATGGGAACAACGACGCAGCCGTGATCCCGGCGGAACACATCACCCACTTGCTCGGAAAACGCGGTGGCCCTGCCGGGCGTAAGCACCGCGATCGAATCGAGAGGCGTGAGTTCAACCGCTTCACCTCGCGAGCTCTCGAACGGGCTTTCCTTGAACACAACCCGCTCTATAGGCTGTTTTTCGACACCATCCCCGGCTTGCGACGGCGTTCCGCCCCCGGAAGGCTCCAGGTCCCCGCTCGGGGCCTTCTTCGACGTGCCGCGCGCCAGCACGTTGCAGATGCCCTGCGAGATATCCGCAATGGTGCGCGCGTCCCTGAAATCCTCCAGCTCGGTATTGATGCAGAACCGGGTTTCCACCATATCGATGATTACCGGAAGGCGGGCGGAACGAATGGAAAGATCCTGGCGCAGGTCCATGGACGGCTCGATCTCGTCCCGTTCGTAGCCTGTCACGTCCATTATGATCCGGATCAGGGCTTCGGTGACATCCTCGATGCGAGCGGCGCCGGACTCGGCGACAATCCCCGGGGGAGAAGAAACGACCGGCGGATCTTCTTTCCGGGCGTCGCCCGCCATCTCCTGACCGGCAGGGGGGGCAAGCGCCCGCCCTCCGTTGCCGGAAACGGAAAACATGCGGCCAAGGGCCGATTCCAGACTCTCTTCGGTAAACGATGGATCGTATTCGGCGCGGATAGACGCCAGCATGGCAGGTTTCAGGAACTTGCCGAAGGTCTCCACGATGAAGCCGCCTATCTGCCTGTTTATAATGGATTCCAGGGAACCGGTATTCTGCTGCTTCACAGGAGCGCGCGAACCTGCGGTTCTCCCGTTGACCGGCGAAGCCGCTTCTTTGGTTCCGGGAAAGGAAACAAAGCGGACGGGTCGATTTACCGGCAGGTTGCCCCGGACGTAGAGCCCGGCGACCGCGGCCCCGAACACACCAATTTCGGCGGAAGGCAGGCATGTCGGACTGCATTGCGCACCGTCGATCGAGTCCATGATCAGATTGCCGAGAACATCCCGCGGGCCGACTTCCACAAAGGACCGGACTCCGAAATCGTTCCACAGGGTTCGCACGTTCTGCATCCAATGGACGGGGGACTCCAGGTGAGCCATGATGATCGCCTTGATTGCCTTCGGATCATCGGGAAACGGCTTCATGGTGGTGTTTGAAACGACGGGAATCCGCGGCGGGCAAAACTCGATGCCCTCGAGAAAGGCCTCTAGCTCATCGTGGATGCACCTCATTACGGGTGAATGAAAAGCCATGCTCACCGGCAGCAAAGTCCCTCGATATCCATTGCGTTTGACCTCCTCGCCCAGGAGCGCGATCTCTTCCGTGTTGCCTCCCACCACGATCTGGCGCGGGGAGTTGATGTTTGCGATGCACACGTCGCGTCTTTTCGCGAGCATCCCCTCAAGCACATCCATGGGTACGTCCACGGCCATCATGACGCCCGGGTCCGGATGCATCGTGCAAGCCTTGTCCATGCACACGGCCCTCTTGTTCACGATCCGGAAGCCGTCCTCAAACGAGTACACCCCGGCCAGGCAGAGAGCGGTCAATTCGCCCAGGCTGTGCCCCGCCAGAGCGGCCGGACGTATCCCCAGAGACCACAGATGCTGCACCATGGCATACTCCAGCGAAAACAGGGCCGGTTGCTGCCATCTTGTCTTGCGAGCGTTTTCCTCGCGGTCGTGGAACATGAGGTGCAGGAGATCGAAATCGGCAAGGGACGCCGCCCGGTCCAGCCAATTCCGCACGACGGAAAATGTCCGATACAGCTCGTGGCCCATGCCGGCGTAGTGAGAGCCCTGTCCCGGAAACACAAAAGCGAGCTTCGGCGCGACTTCCTCCGCCGCCGAATGAATTCCCTGGCGGGCGAGGCTCTTCAGCCGCTTTGCCGTGAGCGGACCTCCCTCCTTTGTGAGCGGAGAGTTTTCGATCAGTTCGAGAGCGGAGGTCTCGGATTTCGCCTGGACGGCCATCCTGTGAGGTTTTCCGTCAATCTCGGTTCTGAAAAACCACAGGCCCTCGTGGAGCCCGGCCGGAGCCTTATCGGGCTGAACCTCGGGCGGCCCGGCTGCCACGGCCGGATCTTCGAGCTCCAGGTTCTGCTCCAGTTGCACGACATAATTCGACCCCCCGAAGCCGAATGCGTTAACCTGCACGCGGCGCGGGTCGCCGTTTCGAAGAGACCAGGTTTCCGGCTCCGGATAAATGGCAAGTCCGGACCCGTCAAGATCCATTGCGGGATCGGGGTTCCGGTAATTGAGCGTCGGCGGAAACACTCCCGCGTTCATCGCCATCACGCCCCGAATCAGGCTGTTGATGCCGGAAGCCCCCAGGGTATGGCCGATTTGCGACTTAAAAGACGTCAGCACGGTTTTCCCGCTGGACTGGAAGATGGACCTCAGCGCCTGGACCTCCTCCACATCGCCCTGAGTTGTGCTCGTTGCATGGCATTCAACCAGATGAATCTTTTCGGGACCGTACGGCAGGTCTCTAAGTGATGCCTTTATGGCGATTTCCTGCGTCATGCGGGAAGACTCGACCATGCCCAGATGGTTGTTGCTCGCCCCCATGGATGTAATGTAGGCGTGAGCTCTCGCTCCCCGCTTCCGGGCGATCGGCTCCCGCTCTATCACGATCATCCCGCCGCCTTCGCCGAGCACCATGCCGTCGCGTGTGGAATCGAAAGGCCGGCTCGCTTCATGCGGCGGCCTGTCCACTCCCGACAAACCCGCCAATGCGCCCAGTGCCGAGAATTCAAGGAAATGCATCGGGGTGAGAAGCTCTTCCGCGCCACCGACAATCGCGGCGTCGATCACGCCGTTGCGTATCATCAGGTAGGCGCTGTAGAGCGCGACGAGCGAGGTTGCGCAAGCCGCCGAAACCGAAAAGCTCGGCCCCATGAATCCGAATTTGTTACAGATGAACCCGCCCGCGGAGCAGTTCAACCGCCCGAGCAGGGTGGTATCGTCGATGGCGATGCGCCCCGCCTTTATCGCATCTTCCGCCGCCGTCTGCAGGTCCGGGGATAGGTGGGCCACCCGATTCACCGCGCCCATGATGTTGGTCGTGGAGGTGCGAATGATGACATCTTCCAGCGTCGCCGCGGCCTCCCCCGAATTTTGCGAGATAAGAACGGCAATCCGCTCCCGGGGAATGTCGGAGTCGAGAATGCCGGATTCCCTGATGGCATTGGATGCAAGCCACAGGGTAATCTTGGTCGAACTGGTCATCGTGCGGAAGTCATGAGGAGGGACGCCGATATCCTTGCGATCGATTTCCATATTCTGAAACCCACCCACCCTGCAGTAGGTTTTCTCCGGCGTTCTTGGCCTCGGATGATAGAAAAAATCGTGAATCCATTTGTCCGCGGGCACATGGCTGATCCCGCTCCTGTTGTTCAGGCTCGCGGCCCATACGGCTTGCGGGCTGTGCCCGAGGGAATTGACAACGCTCATCCCGGTAATGGCGATCCGCTCGCCCCTGCCGTTTTCTTTCGAGACCACGGCAACTTTCCTGCGGACTCCGAGGACGATGTCGGGACTCGATTCCCTGGTCAGCGGTCCGGCAAAAGGCAGGCCGGCCGCCAGAGGACCTTCCACGATCCGGAGGTGAATGTCTCGAACGGATTGTATCGCGCTGATGGCGCCCGCGGCCTGCCCGCTCATGAACTGGCCCTGTTCGATGCACGTCTTTTCGTCAAGGATCGAGCCGTAGAAACGATTCCTGCCACGAGCGGCGACCCGTAGGCTGCCCGCGCTGACGGCTTCGATTTTGCGTCGAAACGAGCCCTCGTCCTCCTTTTTCGAGATAAAATCCCGCTCGAGCGAACAGATCGATTCGATTGCGGCCGTCTTAAGCGAGCGAACCCTCAACCCGGAGACCTCGCCCGTGATTACCGTCGCACCGGGGTCCGATTCCAGGATCATTTTTTGATAAAGAGGCGTCAGCGCCCCGGTTTCGACTATGTCGGAAGCCGAGAGGTAGACGGTCCCCATCTGCACCGCGTCAGCGCCGAGCATGGCGGCCATAAAAGCCGTTTCACGGTCGAAAATTCCACCGGCGAGGATGGTCCTGCGGCCCTCGAACAACGCGGGATTCCGGCGCTTCATGTCCAGAATCACCTGAGCCCAGGTAAGCGTGGTATAGTGCCCCACATGGCCGCCTGCTTCGTTGCCTTCGCAAACGGCGTAGCCGACTCCCTGTTCGAAGGCGAGCCGCATGAGTTCTTCATTCGGAGCGATATAGACGGTCTCTATGCCGGCCGATACGAGAGCCGACGCATGCGTGGGCTCCCCCGCCGCGATAACCGCGAAACGCGGCCTTATGCGTTTGACCCACGCCAGTTGCGCTTCCCGGAACGGATTCTCATCCAGGGTGATTATGTTGGCTGCCCAGGGATAATCGCCCATTATCGCCGGCAGGTCCGCAAGAGCTTCCTCAAGCACGGTCTCATCCATCATCCCCAGGGCTATCGTGGGCAATCCGCCCGCCTCGGCAACGCGTCTTGCAAAGCGGGGATTATCGGTAATCCAGGACATCGCCCCCTGGACGATCGGGTAACGGATGCCCATTTGCCGGGCCGTGGGGCTGTTTGCGAATGCGGTTGCCGCCTCCGGCGCCCGGGCGAGATGTTTTTCGATATCCTCGATAAACCCCGCGATGGCGGCCTCCGTCCCCGAGCCGTATCTCTGTCTGAATGACGAAGCAAAAGAAGCTTCAATTCCCGCGGGGATGAGTTCAGTCGGACCAAACGATCCGAGATGAGGCTGTATGAGTTGCCTCCGGATACGTTCCCGGAACTCCGAACGTTTCAGATCCGTTATCTCCGAGCCGCAAAGCGACGCGGCAAAATCCTTGAGCTTCCTGACAGCCCTGGAGTTGCCCTTATTGAAAACACGACACGGCACATCGAGGCTCAAGCCGACAAGTTCGGTATGATCCGGGTGAAGATAGCCGGCCTTTTTCTTGAAATCTTCAGGAGCGGAAAAAAGATCGGTCAGCCAGTGCACGCTCTCGAATACAACGCTCCGTGCCCCGGTTGCGAAAAACGCGGCCGCGGCTTCCGGAAGAGCCACGCTTCCCCAGATGGAAAGGCCCGGCCCCTCGCCCCGGTCCCGTACTATCTGCCGGACAGCCGAGTACAGCGTAAAAACAGTCTCACTTCCGACAAAGCCCGAAGCCTCGTTCCCCTTGAGGGCTATATGCTTGATTTCAGGATAATTTTCTATGATATCGCGGGCAAGGGCCGCATTTCCTGCAATGGGTATTACGGCGCATTCCCGCGAGAGTTCGGTCATTTTCTGCAAAAGCGCCTGTGTTTGCCGCTCCGCAGGAGCCCCATGAATCTCCACCCAAACGGTTGAAAGCCCGCTCTCAGCGAGGAAATCGGGAAAGGACGGGCTTGAGATGGCATCGGCGGAGAGCTTCAGCTCCACCGCGCCTCCCGTCGCGTCCGCTTCGAGGAGCCGCCCGCCCGCCGAAAAAGGGTCTGCACACGTCAGGTCGAATATTGCTTTTGTCTTGGTTCGCCTTGCAGCCTTTACTACTTCGATGGATATGTGTTCCGGGAAGAACAGAAAGGCGATGGAAGGATTGTCGGAAAGAATCGCTGGAGTCCTCACAGTTCAATGATTCCCTTCACCTCTGGATTGCTGCGTTTCGGGGATGTCCGGACCGGTTGCCCCTCGGTGCCGCAACGTTTTGCAGCAAGATAAAATCATGCTCGGATGGCGGACGAAAAAGATCCGCCCCGCCAGGATACAATACAGATCGCCCTGGGGATGTTGGTCTCCAAACCGAGTCATATCGGACCATGAATTCAAATCGCGTGGGATTTTATCACGTATGCCGGTTTTGATGTTTAACAAAAACTCGATCACCGTTTCCTTAACCGACGCGGGCAATGCGTCCGAGGCCTGGAGTCGCACGCCGGAGCGGGCTTGCAGGCGGCGAAAAGCTCGTGCCGATTGCGGAGCAGTGAGAATACTACGGACAGGGAATCGGAGCGGCACGGATCGAAACAGGCCGTCTTGGAATATCGTATGGTATTTAGAGGAATCTTACGCCGGAACCGGGGCGCTCCATTATTTCCGGCGCCGAATGCAGCGTTTTGGCAACAACCGGACTTGCCGGCGCTACTCTTTGCCCCATGCCTTCTTGATGGCATCGTCTACTTTTTTGTCCATTATCTTTTCCCGTTCATCATCACCCTTCGCCTCTCCTTCTTTCTTTTCGCCTTCCGACTTGGATTCCCCCCCTCCACCGAAGGGGACTTTTATCAGCGGATAGCTCAACAGCTTGGCCTTGCCGGAATGGGTGATATCGTCAGCCGCCCACAATGCCGGCGGGCAGCCGAGTAGAACTGAAAACAAAACCAAAACGGTCCATCTTTTCATGTTAACTCCCGGTTCAGTACAGATTGAGATTAACATTTGGACACTATAATGCAAGCAGATGATTCATAAGCTCTGACCCGCAACAGGTTGCGGAAAGAGGAAACGAGGTCCTGGACCGGCGTAATCTCAAGCTGCGGGGAGTTCGAGTACAGGCGGTTTTGCCCCGCGGCTCAAAAGACCGGAGATTGCGCTGTGGCGGTTGATTGCCCGTGAAGAGTTCATTAGCTTGCAAAGAAGATTGTAAGGCAACTCACACATTTTTGAAGGGACCAGGACATGGTTGGAAAGTTCAGATTGATTTTACTTTCGATATTGTTTGCAGGCCTGTCGCTCATGCCTTTGCATCGGGCGGTCGCCGGCTCCGTTCCTCCGGGCGAGGCCGAAGCCAAAGCCGCTCTGGATAAGTCCCCGAGACATCACGAATGGGCCGTTGTCACAGTTGCGGGCACCGAGATGAAATTGAACGCGTTCATCGCCTACCCGGAGCGGAAGGACAAAGCTCCGGTCGTTGTCGTGATCCACGAGATATTCGGGCTTACCGACTGGATTCGGGGCGTGACCGACCGGTTGGCGGCGGACGGGTTCATTGCGATAGCTCCCGACCTGCTCTCGGGGATGGGACCGGGCGGCGGCGGGACGGAGTCTTTCCCGAGCCGTGATGATGTTGTCAAGGCCGTGCGAAACCTCGCCTCGCCACAGGTAGTCGCCATGCTCGACGCGGTGAAAGACTATGCAGTCGCTCTGCCCGCCGCGAGTGGAAAGTTCGCATCCGTCGGTTTCTGCTGGGGGGGCACTCAGAGTTTCTATTATGCAACGGCGCAGCCCCGGCTTGGCGCCGCAGCGGTTTACTACGGCTCGCCTCCTCCGACCGAGATGTTTTCATCGATAAGCGCACCGGTCATGGGCTTTTACGGCGAAGACGATGCTCGGGTCACCAGCACGGTCGAATCGACGGAACACAAGATGAAAGAACTCGGGAAGGCCTATTCCGCTCGAATCTACAAGGGCACGGGCCACGGTTTTCTAAGAGCGCAGGCCGATCGGGAGGGGGCGAACCGCGAAGCATCGTCGCAGGCATGGCCGGCTACGATCGATTTTTTGAACAAGAGCCTTTCACAGAAATAGCACTCAGATAAAGGACCCTTACGGCAGTTCGAGGAGAGTGGAGCCGATGCGATCGATTCCTGAATCCCACGGATCATGTCTTTACGGGCGAGCTTAAAGTACGCACGAGGCGACCGGGCCGCTGAGGAGCGCAGCGAGAATCTCCCTCCAGGGTCCGCGTCGCCATCACGGGCTACCGGGCGGGATAATCCTCCCGGTTCAGCTCGCCGAAAACCTTTTCGCCTTTCAGGAATCGGACGACATTCTCGCAGGCCATGCGGATCGCATTTTTCGCCACTCCCGGAGCGATGGGGGAGTTGTGCGGCGAACCGAGAACGTTGGGCAGGTCGAGAAACGCGAAGTTGGTGCGAAACTCGCCATGGCTTTGGGGCTCGATCCACCATGTGTCGATCGCCGCGCTGAACTCCGGGAACTTCACCAGGTGCTCGTAGAGGGCTCTTTCCTCTACAATAGCTCCCCGCGCCGCGTTGATCAGGACGGCGTCCCGCTTCATCAGCCCCAGTTCGCGTTCTCCTATGAGACCTCTTGACCGCACGGTGAGCGGGATCGACAAGAGCAGGAAGTCACTCTGCTTTAGGACATGGTCGAGGTCGTCCAGCGTGCCGACGAACTCCACGGGCTCGGATGTCTTTCCGCTCGTGTTGATCGCGAGGACCTTCAATCCGAGCGCACGCATCAGTCTTGCGGCGGCTTTTCCGATTCCCCCGAACCCGATCACCCCGAATGACATGCCACGCATGAGCTTGTTTCGCGTCCGCTGGT
This sequence comes from Desulfobacteraceae bacterium, assembly GCA_021372055.1. Lineage (GTDB taxonomy): Bacteria > Desulfobacterota > Syntrophobacteria > Syntrophobacterales > Syntrophobacteraceae > SbD1. Next base: position 9,232 of record JAJFVB010000077.1, read on the forward strand.
CGAATACGCCCTCTTTCATCTTTTCATGATTCAACTTCAGGCGTTTGGCGACTGAGAGCGCCATCGCAAGGATGTGTTCCGCCATGGCCTCCGCGTAAGCGCCCGGATTGGAAGCCACGATCGCATGTCCGGGAATCAACCCGAACGGAACGTGGTCCGCCCCGGCGGTTACGAACTGCATCATTTTCAAGTTGCGCAGCTGAGCAAACTCTTCGGGAGCAAACTCCTTCGAGGGGCTCCATGACAGAATGACCTCGGTGCCCTCCAGTATCTTTCGGCGATCTTCGGGAGCGATATCGGACAGGAACGTGAGATTGCCCTCCCCGGAGAGGAATTTGCTGAAAATGGCCCGATGGTGGGCGGACTGCTCATAGGAAACCAGAATAGCGCTCATATTTTTCTCCGTTTTGCTATAATATTGCGGCTGGTTCCCGAACACTGCGTCCAGCCCTCTTCTCTGTCTGTAATAAAGCAGAATGGAACATTTTGAAATCCGCAAAGGAATATTTTTTCAAACCCGTGCGAAGAAAAGGAGGCCCCGTTGGAAGAACGTTTCAGATTCTTCACCCCGCTTCAGGTCCGCTACGTTGAAACGGATATGCAGGGCCACGTGTTTTTCGGCCATTATTTCACGTATTTCGATGCCGGCCTGATCGAATACCTGCGAGCCGTGGGCTATACTTATAAGGATTTTCTCGACGGCGGAGTCGACTTTTTCTATATTCACGCGGACTGCGACTACAAGGGACGCGCCTTTTTCGACGATACCCTGCACGTGCATACGAGGGTCGGCAACATCGGAAACACGAGCTTCACATTTGAATTTCAAATCTTTGAAGAAACCGAGGGACGCCATATCGCCGCGGGGCATATCGTTGCTGTCGCCGTGGATAGGGAAACACGCCAAACGGTGAGCGTTCCGGAAGCATTCAGGAAGGCCGTCTCGGATTTCGAGGGCACGGCGCAATGATCCGCCGGAATTTCGCGGGGGCTTTGCCCGGCAGCGGGCGTTTTTTCCCATGACTTGCTACTCCAGATTCACATTGCCGCCCGGTTTCAATCCGGATAATATTTGCATACTATAGGGAAAAGAGATCGCGTCCGATAATTATTACGCGATCTTCATCATGGCATCTGCTTCTTTCGATGCCCTGGCGGGAACAAACAATGCATTTCAACCGGGAAAAAGCGCGGCTGACGGTTTTCCAAATCCATTCGCGGCGGAAAGTTTCACACATGAGATTCCGATTCACGTTCCCAGGCCTGAGTTTCCTGAAACATGCGGGCCGGCTGGCGCTTTTCTTCGTTCTGATTTCCCTGGCCGCCGCATGCTCCAGAGATGCCGCAAGCTCCAACAATGCCGGGCCCAAGAAACCGGAGGTCCCGGTCTCAGTCGCCCCTGCCGTTCAAAAGGATATGCCCGTACAGATCAAGGCAATCGGCAGGGTGCAGGCCCATTCGACCGTGACCGTCAAGGCTCAGATAGCCGGCGAACTGACGGCGGTCCACTTCAAGGAGGGGCAGGACGTCCGGAAAGGCGATCTGCTCTTCACCATCGACCCCCGGCCGTTCGAAGCCCAGCTCAAGCAGGCCGAGGCAAACATTGCCAAGGACAAGGCACAACTCGCCAACGCCAAACGGCAGGTCGACCGCTACGGTACCGTGGTGGCCAAGGGCTACGTTTCCCAGGAGCAATACGACGTCCTTGTCGCGAACGCGAATGCACTGGAAGCTACCGTCCGGGCCGATGAAGCCGCCGCCGAAAACGCCAGACTCTCCCTCAAGTACTGCTATATACGCGCTCCCATTGACGGCTGCACCGGCGAACTCAAGGTTCACGCGGGCAACGTCATTAAGGCAAACGACGAGACCAGCCCTCTTGTGACGATAAACAAGGTCACTCCCGTCT
>JAJFVB010000118.1 GCA_021372055.1 Desulfobacteraceae bacterium
TACCCGCCTCGCAAAAATCCCGACGCTATGGCGTCCATGCCGCATCTCGTTCACAAACAAATATTCGTCCGAGGTGCGGCAAAGAGGCGGATCCACGGTTATCCCCACCTTGAAGATTCGAATACCGCCTTCGTTCTCGACCTGCGCTAAGGCCCCATCCCCGCCGTCTTTCAAGACAACGCTGACCTTGTGGCCCGCCTGCGCCAGTAATCGGGCAATGATAGCATTGTACGTGGCTACGCCGCCACCCGGGCCGGGCGAATATTCCGTGGTTACGATACAAATGTGCATATTGCGGAATTTATCCTCTGCCTGTGGCACGCCGGCTCCGGTTCTGCAGCCCGCGCAACCGGGTCGTCATCGGCTTCCACGAGTCAGCCATTTGAAGAAAGTATCCATCATGCCGCGCTTTCCCGCAATGGGGGAAATGCGAACATGCCTTTCATTCGATTTGATCCGAATGTATCGACGGGAAAGACTTGCCGCTTCGCTTTCACGCCGGTGACTCCGTTTCAAACCATAGGCGGGTCATTTCGCTGGGGAATTATTTCGGTGTGCTTTTTCGTGTGCCTCTTAATCTCATTTTCAATCATCTAAAATCGAGTCATTTCAAGGCGATTGAGAGTAGAAGAGTATGGCTCAGTGACGACCAGACTTCTTGTCGTCTCCCTGCTTGGCTGTGTCGCCTGTTTTTGTGTCGGATGAGCCCTGTTGTTCGGTGTCCGAAGGCTTGCTCGGAGCACTGGCTGCGCCTTGCAGGCTACTGGAAGCATAACCGGCTCTGTCGTTGGCGTGCCCCCTGGTTCCGATGAGTTCGGACCATCCGGGGCCCCGGGTGAACGCCCAGTCCGGACCCGTTTTGGCACTGATGGTATTTATGGGGTATCCGGCACGATCGTTGGCGTGCCCCTTTGTCCCGATACACTCGGCGTATCCCGGCCCCTTGGCCGGAGCCCAGGCGGCTTCCGATTTCGCGCTCACGCTGTTTATCGCATATCCGGCCCTGTCATTTCCATGTCCTCTGGTCCCAATGCATTCGGAAAAGCCCGGCCCCTTGGCAAAGGCGTAGGTTGGTTCGGAAGTCGGGGATTGGGATGAAGCCTCCGAACGAGTGGCTTCTGAGAGGGCCTCATTGAAGCTCTTGGATTCCGACGTCTTCTGGGAGGACTCCCCCTTATCCGCATTGCTGCAGGGACCTGTGGTCGAACAAACCTTCATCGTACCCCCTTACGCTTAAGGCGAAACATCATGCTTCGATAAGACATGCAATGATCTTGGCAGCACAATCCATGCCAGCTGCCTGACCGGACGCAGAACCGTTCGGGGAGCGCCTTGGACAACTCGCGCCGGGATTCCGGATGCGATTCCGATGTCAAATATGTGAGCGGGAAGCGGGGACTTTCGCCAATGGATTGTCATGCTCGGATGCGGGAGGATTTCCCCTGCATGGCGACCGGCCCCTTGGAGTCCTCCCTGTTTGCCTTGCGCAGCAAGCGCCGGAGCGCCCGGCCTGACGCGCATGCGCGTAAGGCCGAATCCGAGGGGGCGCGGGGGAAATCATTTCCCACGCTCTTTTTCATTAGTTTTATCGTGAACGCAATTTCGTATTGGCCCTTGAAATTGCGATCGAATTATTGCAACTTTAGTTCCCATTACAATTCTCCTTTAATGGCATTGCACCTCAAAACGTCGACACAATGCTTTTTGAATTGCAACTTTGGTTTCATCTTTAGCATCAGCCTGTCCAGGAGCCCTTCAAAATCGTATCAAATACTATTTGCACCGGAATATTGAGCGGTATAAAATAAAACTAGGCGATTTATTAATCATTTTGCAATCAATGCCTGTCGCCAGGTTCAAAGCCCATCACCTGCTCATGTTAATGGTTGCTTATAATTCCTGATCCGTTCCCCGCTACTTGTACGCTTGGAACGCTGACCGATCCTTAGACATCTGCAAAAAGCCGTGCTTTTGCTGTCCGGCTTTATTCTTCTTTGTCATGTCGTGCGCTTTTTTGATCGTACAGGATAAGGATCTGCCATGTACCGCGGGTATGAGGCAATAGCTGCTGGACTGCTTGTCGGTATGCTGGGGCTCATTGTCGGCATAACTCCCCCGGTTCTGAACCTGGAAGAGAGCGTCGGTCTGTCGTTTCTTTTCAGGCTGAGGGGGGCTGTCCCGGTTCCTCCCTCTGTCGCGGTGGTGGCTCTGGACCAGGAGTCCGCCGATGCATTGAACCTTTCGCCCAACCCGCTGAAGTGGCCCCGGAGGCTTCATGCCCGGCTTGCCGAGGATCTCGTTCGGAGGGGAGCTGCCGTAATTGTCTTCGACGTTCTCTTTAACGATCCGACCGGGGAATACGATGACGGCGTACTCGCCCGCGCCTTTGCGGAGGCCGGGAATATCGTATTATGCGAACATCTCAGACAGTTGGCTGTTCCCCTCAACAGGGGCGGCCATGTTCACGTGGAAAAGTCGATTCCTCCGATGGAGCGGCTGGCGGCTTCGGCGATCGATCACGCGCCGTTTCCCTTGCCGAAGATTCCCCTCAGGGTCAGCCAGTTCTGGAGCTTCAAGACCGGAGCCGGTTGCAGGCCGACTCTTCCGGTTCTTGCATTTCAGGTTTTCGCCATGCCGGCCTTCCCGGATTTTCAGAGCCTTCTTGAATCCGTGAGCCCGGCTCATGCCGGGACTTTTGGCACCTATGCCGATAAGGAGGCGAAGGGGGGGGGGCGGTTCGTGGCCGGGCTCAGGGAATTTTTTGAAGAGAACCCGGCTGTGGCGAAAGCGATGCTCGATCGCCTGCACGCGGAAGCTGTTCCGGTTGCACCGGAAAACCGCGGCCTCCTCGAAGCGATGATACAGCTCTACTCGGGTCCTGACAGCCTGTTCCTCAATTTCTACGGTCCTCCGGGCACGATCGTGACAATACCCTTCCACCGGCTGGTGAATCCGGATTCGGCTTCGGCCGGAATTCCCGATCTGAAGGGCAAAGCGGTATTCGTCGGGCTTTCGGAGACTCTTCGGCCCGAGCAGCGCGACGGGTTCAACACGGTGTTTTCGAAATCCGACGGGACGGACTTGAGCGGAGTGGAGATCGCGGCCACGGCTTTTGCAAATCTGCTCGAAAGCAGGACCATTCGTCCGCTCTATTCGATGTATTTCCTCGCAACGGTGTTCCTGTTCGGATTCGTCCTGGGAATAACCATCTTCCTGCTCCCGGTTTCTCTTTCTCCATTCGGATCCGCCGGTATCGGTCTTGTCTGGCTCTTCGTCGCGGAGCACCGGTTTGCGGCTGCTGGGACCTGGATGCCCCTTGCCGTTCCTCTGCTAATTCAGACGCCGCTCGGCTTCTCGGCCCGCCTGTTCTGGCATTACCGCCACACGCGCAGGGAACGCGAAAACGTCCGCAAGGCTTTCGGATTCTTTCTTCCCGGCAAGGTCATTGACGAAATCATTCGGGACATCGGCGCTGCGAGAGGTTTGGCCTCGAGCAGGCAAAAGGTCTTCGGGACCGTTTTGAGCTCCGACGGGGAACAGTACACGCGGATTTCCGAGATGATGCATCCCGAGGAACTCAACAGTTTCATGAACCGGTATTACGAGTCCATCTTCTTGCCCGTGGCGGCAAACCACGGGAGCGTTTCGGATATCATCGGCGATTCCATGATGGCCGTGTGGGCTTCCGGGCACAGTGACAGCTCGCTTCGAAGACATGCGTGCCGGGCGGCCCTGGATGTCCTGAGAGCAGTGGAGGAATTCAACAGGAACAGCCCCCGCTTCAAGTTGAACACCCGCATCGGCCTTCATTACGGCGAACTGATGCTGGGCACCGTCGGCGGTTCCGGGCATTACGAGTACAGGCCGGTGGGGGATGTCGTCAACACGGCATCGAGGATCGAGAATCTCAATAAGCATTTCAATACGAGAATACTGGCCTCCGACGCGGTGCTCGACGGCATATACGAGTTTCTCACCCGGGAACTCGGCTATTTCATGCTCTCCGGAAAGGCCAGGCCCGTCACCGTGTACGAGATCATCTGTCCGATCGAGGAGGCCGATGAAGTGCAGGAACATCTTAGCGCCGTCTTCTCCGAAGGGCTCAAAGCCTTCGGAGAACGCCGCTGGGGTGGGGCCGCAGGGCTATTCCAGGAGTATCAGAGGATAGCCGGGAGGGATGCCGCCGCCGCGTATTATCTGAAAAAATGCGCGCTATACAAGGAGAACCCTCCAAGCGAGGAATGGGACGGCCTGGTGCATATTTCCAAGACCTGATCCGCGCGCCCTGTCCCGCTCCGGGTGACGACACCCGGAATTGAGTCGTCCGTTGCAGATTGTTCCGTTCATCCCAAGGTTGCGGAAGTCGAATCCCAAAAGACGGAGGCGAGGCTTATGGCACTGAGTGAACGATTGTCGTTCCGGCTGCTCCCGCTTTTCATCCTTCTCGGCGTCCTGTTTGCGACCAGCGTCGAATGTTGCGCCGCATGCGGGGAATGGCTCGGCCGGGTTGTGTCGGCGCAGGGGACTGTTCAGGTCAGAAAGGCCGGGGAACTCAGGTGGGTGGACGCCGGCATCGATGACATCCTCTGTCCCGGCGACAGCCTCCGTGTGCTTGAGAACAGCCGTGCGGCCGTTCTCCTTCGAAACGAGACCGTTATGCGGCTGGACCAGAATTCGACACTCACGCTCTCGGGAGTCGACAAGGCGAATACGGTGGAGGTTGATTTCGTATCGGGGATCGCGCTCTTTTTCAGTCGTTTCCCCTTCAGCCTCCGGCTGTTTACGCCTTTCGTCAACGCAAATGTGGAAGGGACCGAATTCCTCGTGAATGTCGGGAGAAACGAAACCCTGCTGTCCGTCTTTGAAGGCAGGGTGAAGGCGTATAACGATGTCGGGACGCTTGTGCTGGGGCGCGGAGAATCCGCCGTGGCGAGCGCGGGCGGCCCGCCGGTGGTAAAGGTCGTGGCAAGGCCCGCAGATGCCGTGCACTGGGCGCTCTACTATCCGCCTCTGCCGGTAGGGGCAATCGAGGAATTGGCCGCATCGGAGAAGGGACCGCGGGCGGATGCGATCCGAAAATCGATCGAGGCATACAAGGCGGGGGATCTCTCCCGCGCCTTTTCCGCGCTCCCGCGTGAGGACGGAGCCGGAAGCCCCGTTTTTCTTGCCTACCGCGCTTTTCTCCTGCTTGCGGTGGGGCGGGTTTCCGAGGCTTCATCCGATCTGGCGAAGGCTCTTGAGATAAACCCGCAGGACGGCTACGCGCTCTCGCTTCAGGCGGTGATCGAAGTCGCGAGCGGGAAAAAGGACAAGGGGCTGCAGCTCGCAAAGCGCGCCGTCTCAAGCGATCCCACCTCGTCCTTTACCCTGATTGCGCTTTCATACGCGCAGCAGGCGGGCTTCGATCTCAAAGGCGCGCTTGCGAGCGCGCAGCGCGCAGCGGATGCAAATCCGGGTGATGCTCTTGCCTGGGCGCGGCTGGCCGAGCTGCACCTTTCCTTCGGTTACCTGGACCGGGCTCTCGATGCTGCGCGGAGAGCAGTGGAGATCAGCCCCGGGATGTCCAGAAGCCAGACCGTCCTGGGCTATGCGCATCTCGTGCGGGTCGACCTCGATGAATCCAGGAAGGCTTTCCGCGAGGCCATCCGGCTGGACCAGGCGGATCCCCTTCCGCGACTCGGGCTTGGACTGGCGCTGATCCGGGGAGGCGACCTGAAGGCGGGCCGAATCGAAATCGAGATAGCGGCGATGCTCGATCCGCTCAACGCGCTCATTCGCAGCTACCTGGGCAAGGCCTTCTACGAGGAGAAAGATGACAGGAAGGCCGCCGCCGAACTCTCCCGCGCCAAGGAACTCGACCCGCTCGACCCGACCCCCTGGTTCTACGACGCCATCCGGAAGCAGACCGTTAACCGCCCGGCCGAAGCCCTGGCGGATCTGCAGAAGTCGATAACCCTGAACGACAACCGCGCGGTCTACCGTTCGCGCCTGCTTCTCGATGAAGACCTCGCCGCCCGCAGCGTGAGTCTTGGCCGCATCTACAACGATCTCGGCTTTGACTGGCTGGCGATTATCGAAGGTTCCAAATCTATCGAGCGCGATCCCGCGAATTTCTCCGCGCACCGTTTTCTGGCCGACTCGTTCTTTTCACTCCCCCGGCATGACATCGCAAGGGTCAGCGAGCTGCTCCAGGCCCAGTTGCTCCAGCCGATCAACATAATGCCGATCCAACCGCAGCTTGCCGAGAGCAACCGGTTCCTGCTCGCCGGGTCCGGCCCCAGGGACCCCGGCTATAACGAGTACACGCCCTTGTTTACGCAGAACCGGCTCGCTCTGCTGGTCGACGGCGTAGCCGGAGAGAGGGGGACGATCGGGGAAGATGTCGTACAGTCGGGCGTGCTCGGCAAGTTTTCCTACAGCCTCGGTCAGTTCCATCTCCAGACGGACGGATTCAGGCAATTCGACGATCAGTCGCACAATATCTATGACGGTTTCGCCCAGGTAAGCCCTTCTCCAAAGACGAGCCTGCAGGTGGAGTACAGGCACAAGGACTTTGAGATCGGCGACATCACGCACCTCTTTTTCGATCCCATACGTTTCTGGGACCAGCGGGAGAAGGATAAGCGGGATATGGTTCGCTTCGGGTACCATCATGCGTTTGCGCCCGGATCGGACCTCATCGGGTCCTTCATGTACCAGAAATCGAGTTTTGAATACCTGGCGCCGGATTTCGGATTGTCCACGGAAAGCGACAGCTACGGCTTTGAGCTTCAGCATCTCTACCGGGCGGAGCGTTTTAACCTGACTGCCGGCGCAGGGTACTTCTCGGTGACCGAGGCGACCGAGTTCGCGGATTTTCCGGAAATGGAGGCGCGCAACCGGCATAACAATTTCTATCTCTATTCGCGCTGGAACTACCCCGGGGATTTCGTCTGGACCTTTGGCGTGAGCGCCGATCTGTTCAAGAACAGGTCCTCCAATGACGAGAGAAACCAGGCCAACCCGAAGTTCGGGGTCACCTGGACGCCCCTGCCGGGTACGACTCTGCGCGCCGCCGCCTTCAGAACCCTCAAGCGCATGCTCATTACCGACCAGACGATCGAACCCACTCAGGTGGCCGGATTCAACCAGTTCTTCGACGACGGGGACGGTACGGATGCATGGCGCTATGGTATCGGCCTGGACCAGAAACTCTCCGACAAGATCTTTGCCGGGATTGAATATTCGAAGCGCGATCTGAACATGCCCGTTCAGTCCGTCCTATTTCCATTCGACATGGTCCGGGTGGACGGGAACGAGCAACTTGGCCGCGTCTATCTCTACTGGGTGCCTCATCCCTGGTTCGCAATCGGCCCGGAGTACCAGTACGAGCTGACGAAATTCCCTCCGGAATTCCCGGCAAACCAACTCTCGCGGCTTGAAACGCAAAGAATCGGGCTCGGGATAGGGTTTTACCACCCATCGGGATTTCTGGCCCGCGTGCGGCCGACCTTCGTGCACCAGGAGGGTGACTTCAGGGTATATCCTCTTGACCCCGTCCACTCCGGGACGAGTGATTTCTGCGTTCTGGACGCTTCCATCGGTTACCGGCTGCCCAAAAGGTGCGGATTGATCGAAGTGGTCGCGCGCAATCTCTTTGACGAGGGTTTCTATTTCCAAGACACCGACCCCAAAAACCAGTCTTTGGCGCCGCGGCGTTTCGTCGGGGCACGGTGGACCCTGTCGTTTTGATGCTTGTCAACAGATTCATGATCGAGGGGAGAAAGGAGGCGGGACAAACAGTCGATAAGAGCAGCCGGAATACGGCTGACCGGGAAATCCCTTGGAAAGAGGAGATGCGCCATGAGTGACCAAGATGATGATGTAACCCTCCAGATCAAATTCTCCGGACTCAGGGAGGGCAGGCTAGGGGTAAAAAAGATCGATATCGACCACGTCACGGTCTATCAGGGCCCGACATACGACATCAAGTTGTATGTGAACAAGAACGGGTACGTGACCAAGGAACCGACCAACCTTGTGGATGCAGTCTATGAGCTGGACCCGAATTCGCCTCAGCAACCCGCGTCTCTCATCCACTACAGGGTTCGCCTTGTAAAGAACGACCAGGACGGCGGTTCGGAACCTGAGGGCTGCAAGCTTGTCAATGGACGCTGGTATTGTCCCTAGTTGAGCAGGGGCATCGACCTGACCGTTGGCAGACGTGCCGCCGGCACATGCGCGCCACAACGTTCTTTCGCCCGAGAGCACTGTTTCCTTTTCCCCTGTGGTGGTTGCCGGTGGTACGGCTGCGCGGATTATCTTCCTCCCGCCGGTTCTCGCGCTCAACCGGCGGGATTCGCAGCTCGCAGCAGGAGGGCTGAGCCATGAGAAAATTCATTTCGGCAGCCAAGGAAAACCTGCCGCTGGGGTTCGATCCGGAGTCATTCACGGAAAGACCCATTGCGACGGTCAGGGAATCAGCCGGAACCATAGAGGTTGATTATCTTTTCCCGGGCTACTACCTCATTGACGACACCAGGATGGTCGACGGTGAAACGATCGACTTCAAGCAGGTGGTGATTGCAAACACGGGCATCATATCGCAGAGCGGAAGGCCTGCGCTTCCGTCCTTCGGGCGCTATCTCCGGGTTCCGCCGGGGAGAGCCTTCAAGGCAAGCGTGTGGACCAGCCCGGAGCATTCCGTGGAGCGGAACGTGCGGGTCTTTCCCGCTCAGATGCTGCTCATGGACAACCCGGAAGTAAAGACCCGGTTTGAATACGACAAGGCCTTCTATGACCGGGAGACAGTCTATCCGAAGGAAATGGTCTCGATCACGGGACCGTATGAAATCGCTCGAAAGCAGGGCCTTCTTCTGCACGTATCCCCGTTTGTCTACAATCCCTCGACCCGGCAGCTCGCCTTTCATGAAAAGTTCAGGATCACCATCAGCCTCACCGAGCCGGTTGCGAGGGGGAAGCCTCAATGGGGAGTGCGCGCCTGGGAAGCCGGGGGCCCTTTGGACAATCTTTTCCTCAATCCGGGGAAGGGGGATGGAGAAGGGACTGCCTCGCATGCCTTTTTTCAAAAAGGCTATCCGGAAACCGAGTTCCTGATCGTCTATGCGCAGCCGTTTGAAAAAGCGGCGAGGATGCTCGCCGACTGGAAAAACTCCAGAGGAATACCCACTGAAATCCACTCGCTTGACGACATGGTCACCATCGGATTCAATCTGGGCGCGCACGGGGGGGATATGCGCGCACTGAAAAAAGCCATTCGGCACGCCTGGCTGGAAGCCTTTCCCTTTCTCCGGTACATTCTCCTTCTGGGCGATACCGATCAGATTCCCATCGAAACGATCCCCAGTCCCGTGTACGGAGCCAATCATACGGATTACTATTACTCGACGGGAAAAGGGCCCGAACCGCCGGACTCGCCGCTCGTCTTCCCGGTTCTCGCCTTGGGCCGCATCCCTGTGAGACCCGATGCGAAGGGCCGGGATTCACACGCCGTATTCGTGATAAAAAAGATTATCGACTACGAGAAGAACCCGCCTTCCGACTCCGCATATTACAAGCGGATGGTATTCGCATCGAGCTTTGAAAATGAGCCGAACACGAGCACCCCTCCGGGTCATGAGACCCGCGGATGCATGGAAGCAAGCGAATTTGTCTGCTCACGCCTGGA